>JADMKH010000117.1 GCA_018780025.1 Thiobacillus sp. | reverse complement strand
CCGGGGGTCCGGCTCATCGAGGGGCGGGCGGAAGCAATCCCCTTCCCCGATGCCAGCTTCGACTTTCTCAGCATGGGCTATGCGCTGCGCCACATCGGCGACCTCTCGGCCGCGTTCAGCGAATTCCATCGCGTCCTCAAACCCGGCGGCCGCCTGTGCCTGCTCGAGATCACCAAACCGGAGCGCGCCTGGAGCCAGGCCCTGCTCAAGGGTTATATGCGGGGGGTGGTGCCGGTGCTGGCGCGCCTCATCGGCAGCAGCGCCGAATCGGCCAAGCTGTGGCGCTATTATTGGGACACCATCGAGGCCTGCGTGCCGCCGAGCGGGGTGATCGATACGCTGGAGAAAGCGGGTTTTACAGGGGTGAAACGCCACATCGAAACGCGCGCGCTGTCGATCCTGGGCGAGTATCAGGCGGTCAAGCCGGGCTGAGTTGCACGCTGTTATCGGCATCCGCTCGGTTCGTCATTGCGAGTACCCTGAAGGGCATAAACAACGCGAAGCAATCCAGTCAGGGGATCGGCGCGAAGCATGTTGCGTGTGGTTAAACCTTCGAAGGGCTGCTGACCGTTGGCCGGGGGTAGCCCGCGGCTAGTTACTTTTCTTGTCTCGCCAAGAAAAGTAACCAAAAGAACTCGACATTAGACTCCGACTCCGGAATCCCAGCCATGAATGAACAGATCACGATGCCCAGGCTATTTCACTTGATTGCAAAGGAAGTGGGGGGCGTGCGCGATCAATCTTTACAGAGGTATGGTCGGCTTTGGGATGCCTACATCACCATAGGCGATCTCTTGTCCTTGTTAATTTCGCAGGGTGCCGAGGATCCCATCTCCGTTTCAGAGAGCGCTTCACAACGCATATCCTTAACAGTCAACTTATTGCAATCAACGACCGTCGTCGAACAGACAATTTCGTCTGGATTCTACTGGGCAGCGTCTGCGCTCCTTCGTCAACATATGGAAGCGTTGGCTCGAATCATGCATATTCGAGACGGAAAATCTGCAATAGACCCACGCCCTCCTAAAGTCCAAGTTCTTCCATTTAACCTCGCCTCGAACTACGGTAGGTTGAGTGAACTCGCACACGTCTCAAGCGGTGAATTGCTAAGTGATTTCGCTCTCAGTTCGAGTGGCGAGGAAATAGCTACTTATGCCCCGACGTATCGCGAGCAATGGTCAAGAAACTTTCTACACATTCATATTGCGCACATGATCGTTCTCTCTATAGAAATCAATTTGATGCATCAAGAGCTATATCCTATGAGGGCTCTCATTGATCCAAATGATCGGCTTCAAGAAGTTGTTTCAATTTTCATTGAAGAAGGCTTTTGGAAGAATTAGCGGGCCTGGCTTTAGGTCACATGAACGCGGCGTGAAGTTCATTGCGTTGGGTTCTCATCTTAATACAAGCACCCAAAACGTCCAGTCATCACCGTCCTGGTTTTGACTTTCCCCCCTCTCGGCCACGCCGAAAATTGAGTCTGTCGGGTGGATCAGCGGCAAAGGTGTCTGAGCCTCGCTCACAAAAAACCAATTAAAAACATCAAAAGCGGGGCGAGTTCTTTGCCGCCCACCCGGCGGGCTCGATTTTCGGGAATTCGTGGATGGCGGGGTCGCCTTTCTTTGGTTACTTTCTTTGGTGAGACAAAGAAAGTGACTAGCCGCCGGGCTACCCCCGGCCAACGGTCAGCAGTCCCGCGAAGGTTTAACCATTAAAACGCAACGTGCTTCGCGCCAATTCTCTGGCTGGATTGCTTCGCTTCGCTCGCAATGACGGATGGGGCAAGCGGATGCACCTCAATGCCGCCCCGCCACCGCCACACCCATCTTCGGCAGCCACCGCCGCAGCCCCGGCGTCGTAATCACGGTGCTGAAAATGGCCATCAGCACCAGCATGGTGAAGACCTGTTGCGAGATTACACCGAGGTCATAGCCGACGTTGATGACGATGAGTTCCATCAGGGCGCGGGTGTTCATCATGATGCCGAGCACTTTGCCCTCAACATGCGACATGCCGGCCCAGCGCGCGGCGACGTAGCTGGCACCGAATTTTCCCAGGGTGGCCAGGGCAATCAGCAGCAGGCACCAGCCCCAGGCCTCGGCGGAGTCGAGGCTGCCGACATGGGTGCGCAGGCCGGTGTAGGTGAAGAAGATGGGCAGGAAAAAGACCATGACGAAGTGGCCGATGCGCTCCTTCCAGGCGTCGATGAGCGCGTGTTCGTCGTGCAGGATGACGCCCATCATGAAGCCGCCGAAGATGGCGAAGATGCCGAGCTGGTAGGTGGTCATCGCCGAGATGAAGATGGCGGCGAGCAGGATGCCGAGCAGGCTGTGGGTGAGCTTGCCGTGTCCGGCCTTTTCACCGATGGGCACCGGGCTGGCCTGGCTTGCATGGATCACGCGTTTCATCAGCGGCCGCACGACGAACCACCAGGTGAGGAAAAACACCCCGACCAGCGCCACCTTGAGGGCGAAGGCGGGGGCGCTGAATTCGGCCAGGGTGAGTGCGGTGATGAGCGCGAGCAGCAGCCAGCCGATGACGTCGTTGATGGCGGCGGCGCTGATGGCGATGACCCCGATGGGCAGACGGGTGATCTTGAACTCCATCATGATCCGGCCGAGGATGGGCAGGGCGGTAATGGAGAAGGCGGTGGCGATGAACAGCGCCGAGGCGAGCCGGTCGACGCCGGGCGACAGCAGCGGCGCGCTGAGCCAGCCAAAACCGAAGCCGAGCGCAAACGGCGCGACCATGCTGGCGGTGGCGACATAGGTGACGGCGCGGCGGTTATGGCGTTCGGTCAGATGCGCGAAGTCGAACTCCAGACCAATCTGGAACATCAGCAGGACCAGGCCGATCTGCGACAGCATCTGCATCGGCGCCGCTGGCGTTGAATGAAAAACTGTCTGGAACAGGTCAGGCGCGAGCAGGCCGAACAGCGACGGCCCGAGCAGGATGCCGACGATGATTTCGCCGACTGCCGGCGACTGGCCGACGCGCTGCGCCAGCACGCCCCCGACGCGGGCGGCCAGCACGATCAGCGTCAACTGCAGCAGGGTGAAGAACAGCAGCGCTTCGGTCTGGTGGACCGCGAGGGTATGGGCGGGGGTGCTCAAATCATGCCGCCGTTCACTGAAATGATCTGGCCGCTGATGTAGCTGGCTTGCTCCGAGGCAAGGAAGCTCACCAGGTTGGCCACTTCTTCCGGCCGCCCGGCGCGTTTCATCGGCACCATGCCGGCGATCATTTTTTCATCGAACACGCCGTCTATCATGCCAGTCTGAATGATGCCGGGCGCCACCGCATTAACGGTGACTCCGCGGCTCGCCATTTCCAGCGACAGCGTTTTGGTCGCGGCGTGGAGCGCGCCCTTGGCGGCGGCGTAGTTCGCCTGGCCGCGGTTGCCGGTGAGGCCGGCGATGGAGGTTAGGGTGATGATGCGGCCCCAGCGGCTGCGCAGCATCGGCAGCGACAGCGGCTGGGTGACGTTGAAGAAGCCGTTGAGCGACACGTCCAGCACGCTGTGCCACTGCGCGGCGCTCATGCCGGGGAAAACAGCATCGTCGTGGATGCCGGCGTTGTTCACCAGCACCTGGATCGGGGTGTCGACCACCAGCACCTCCAGCGCCGCGCGGCTGGCCACGGCGTCGGTGACGTCGAAGGCGATGGCTTCGGCCTCGCCGCCGCCCGCGCGGATTTCAGCGGCCAGCGCCTGCGCCCTGGCCAGATTCGTATTGGCGTGGATGTAAACGTAACACCCATCGGCGGCGAGGCGGCGGCAGATCGCCGAACCGATACCGCCGCTGCCGCCGGTGACCAGGGCGCGTTTCATGTTTTCTTCTCCAATTTGCCGGCGTCCAGCACTACGGCGGCGCGGCCGCTGAGCAGTTCGCGTCCGGCCGCACTGACGCGAAAGCCGTAAAGAATGGTGTTGTCGTCGCCGGACAGACGTTCCGCTTCGATATACAGATCGGCGGCGATGTCATCCAGTTGCGCCACATGCAGGTCGACGCTGCGCACGCTGGCCAGATAGCCGGCTCCGGGTGAACCGTCGCTGACAGCCAGCAGCGCGCCGTGGGCGGCCATGGCCTGCGCCGCGTACTCGATGCCGCAGGCCGCGCCCAGGCGATCGTGCGCACGCAGCGGATTGTCGGCGCGGCGGTGGCTGCTCGCCGTGCAGCGGATGTGCTGTTCATCCCAATTGGTGACGGCATCGAGCAGGCACATGCTGCCCTGGTGAGGGAGGTGGGCGAGCAGCCAGGCGTGGTCTAGCGGCATGGTTCAACAACGACGGCCAGCCGCAACGGTTCCAGATAGTCGAGCACGACCTGGCGGGCTTCTCCGCGCGCCAGCGCCTGCAACACCGGCAGCCCGCGCGCGGCGGGGATGGCACGACGCAAGGCATCGAGTCCGGTATCGGCCAGCACATCGGGTTCGGCATCAGACAAGCTGACCTGAATCCGTGCCAGTGACTGCGCGCTTTGCTGCGGCATCAGCGCCAGGGCCAAACCCATTGCGGCGGGCAGGGGCCGCGCAGCGTGCAGGGGTTCGGGATAGGGCGCATCGTAGGCGATCAGCAGGGTGCTGTTTCCCTCGGCCGCGACCTGGGTCAGCGCTTCCAGCAGACCGGCGCCGAAACAGCCATCGTAAACGCACAGCACCGTCGCAGGCGTCATGGCGCCGGCGGCGATGCCCCAATAACCGGCGGGGGCATTGTGTACCGAGTTGTGAAAGCGGGTGGGCGAGATATGCCGGTCGTCGGAGGCCAGCACCTGACAGATGGCATCGCAGTTGTCGCCGTCGGCGCCCGAGGAGGCAAACACGGTGGCGAGTTGGCGGGGGTCGAGCTGGCCCGCAGCGATGGCCTCTTGCGCCACCGCCAGCGCCACTTTGACCGATAGGCCCGTGCGCCGCCGTTCGGCAGGCGGCAAGCTCTGCGGCGGCGGCGCGAGGGTGGGGCTGAATGCATACGCGGCGTTGCCGGCCAGGATGGAACGCGCTGTCGGCCAGTCGGGCAGGCCGGGGCCCATGAGGCCGATGCCATCGATCCAGGCAGTCAGAATCGTGCGGGGCGCCGTCATCTCAGCCCGCCCGTCCCAACACGAGGCTGCAGTTGGTGCCGCCAAAACCGAAGGAGTTGCTCAGCACCCGCTGCGGGGCGGTGTCGCGGTTGGCGGTCAGATACTGGATGGGAATAGCCGGATCGACGTGGCAGGTGTTGATGCCACCCGGCAGAAAACCCTGCTGCAGGGCCAGCGCGCTGAGGATCGCTTCGAGGCCGCCGGCCGCGCCGAGCGTGTGGCCGGTCGCGCCCTTGGTTGAACTGCACGGCACGCGGTCGCCGAACAGCGTGGCCACGGCTTTGCCTTCAGCCGCATCGTTGCTCGGTGTCGCGGTGCCGTGCAGATTGATGTAATCGATATCGCCGGCCTGCAAGCCGGCGGCCTTCAGCGCGGCGGCCATGGCCATCCGGGCGCCCAGGCCGTCCGGATGCGGCGAGGACATGTGGTAGGCATCGCTGGATTCACCCGCGCCGAGTAGCAGCACCGCATCGGCATCGAGATGGCTGGGCGGCCGCTCCAGCAGGATAAATGCGGCTGCTTCGCCGATGGAGATGCCGGAGCGACCCGTATCGAACGGCTGGCACGGCGTGGTCGACAGCAGTTCCAGCGAGTTGAAGCCATACAGCGTGGTCAGGCAGAGCGAATCGACACCGCCCACGATGGCGGCATCGATGAGCCCGGCCTTCATCATGCGTGCCGCCGAGGCAAACACTTTCGCGCTCGACGAGCAGGCGGTTGAAACCACGGCTGCCGGGCCTTCCAGCTTGAAGACGTTGCGTACGAAATCGGCGACTGAGTAGGCGTTGTGGGTGGTGCGATAGTTGAAGTCAGCGGGGAGTGCACCGGTCGTCGGATCGCGTCGGCGATACGCCTGTTCTGACTGCAGGACCCCGGCCGTGCTGGTGCCAAGCAATACGGCTACGCGCCGCCGGCCATGACGACCGATCGCGGCTTCCACCGCAGCCATGAAGCCATCCTGACGCAAGCCCAGCAGGGCGAGCCGATTGTTGCGGCAGTCGAATTCGGCCAGGTGCGCGGGAAGCTGCACGCTATCCACCCCCGCAACCTCCCCCACAAACGTGTTCAGGTCGACGGTGTCGAACGCGCACGGCGCCAGCCCGCCGCGCTGTTGACGCAGTGCGGCGTGAGTGGGTTCAAGGCCGCAACCGATGGCACTGGTTGCGGTGAAGCGGGAAAGCCAGAGCGAGTTCAACCAGTCAACCTATCCAGATGTAGAACGTTTGCAATCGATTTCACAGGCGGGTTTCCTTCAAGTCCGGTCGGGCGTTCGCGCGATGTCTGCATACTGGCGCAATGACAACCAGGCCGCCACGCCCCCCAGCACCATACCGCCCCACACATCGACCGCCACATGCTGGCGGGTGGCGAGGGTGGAATAAATGATACCGATACACCACATCCAGCTGAATAGCCGACTCCACCGCGGCGCGCCGAATCGACGCAGCAGGTGATCCAGCCAGATCCCCGAAAAAAAGGCCGTGGCAACATGCAGCGAAGGGAAGGCATTGCCTGCGGCATCGACGTTCTTGAGGAAATCCACGCCAGGATAGCGGGCCCAGTCAATATCGGCTGCGGGGACCGCGGTGGGCCAGAAGAAAAAAACAAGCAGCCCCACCAGGCAGGTTGTGCCCATTGCCATGCCATAGCGATAGAGTTCGCGTCGCGTCGCGAGCAATGCCGGGGGCAGCGAAACATACACCCACAATGAGACATACAGCGGCATGGCCTGCGGCTGAAAGCTGATCATCCGGTCCAGCCAGGTCAAGGGCATCACCGTGGTCGGGTAGGCCGGGTTTTTCAGCACGTAGAAATACGCGCCGAAAAACAGGGCGATAAAAAGCGGCGTGCCGATTCCTTTCAGCAGCTTGTATTGGGCGAGCGCTGCTGCTATCTGTCGATACCAGGGTGTTGGCTGACTGTTATTCAAGGGTGTCCTGATTTCAAAGTGTGGTTCTCCGGGGCGCGACCGCGCCGAGCCATGGGTTGTGTGGCGGTCATGAACGGGCATCCCGCAAGCGGACGAAATTCAATCCAGCGGCAGAGGCCGACTTCAGCACGTCTGGCAGCACGTCAAGAATCACCGGCACGCCCTGGGGTGTCCGGGCTGCATTGCCGTCATGCAGCAGCAAAATGGCGCCCGCCCGCAGCTCGTGTAATAGCGCATGCTTGACCCGCTCGGCATCACCAATCCGGGTGTCGAAACCGCGTGCCGACCAGCTGGCGAGGGTCAAGCCGAGTCGCGCCAGCACAGGGTCGAGAAAGGGATTGCGCAAGCCGGCCGGGGCACGAAAAAACACGGGGCGTTGACCGGTGATCTGGTTGAGGGTGTGTTGTGCTGCTTCCAGTTCGCGTCTGAAACCGCGCGGGCCCAGCATTGAAAAATAATGGCTGTGGTGCTGGCTATGATTTTCCACGGCATGACCACGGCGGACAATTTCCCGGCATAGCTCCGGATAGCGTGCCGCTTGTTCGCCCACGCAGAAAAAGGTGGCGTGCGCGTGATGCTGATCCAGAATATCCAGCACTTGCGGCGTGACGAGCGGGTCGGGGCCATCGTCGATGGTCAGCGCGATTTCCTGTCGGGCCGTGGCGGCGGCGGGCAGCCGGGTCCAGTTCGGTCCCAGCCAGGTGCTGCGCGGCCACAGGCCGGCGGAGGTCAGCACCAGGTGATTGGCGATCAAGGCGCCCAGCGCCCAGCGCCAGTACGCCGGCGCGACGATCATGGCCAGCAACGCCAGCCCATGCAGCGCAAAGGTCGCGCGGATCAACAGGGTGGGGTGCCAGGTTGAATTAAACATTGGATGGGCAGGCATCGGATTGCCGGGCAAAAATCGCCGAATACATCAACGCCAGAATGACGCCCGGCGCAACGGTCACGCCCATCGCCTGCAGGATGGATACGTTGGAAAACGCCAACAGGCCAAAACCGGCGACGGTGGTGAGACTGGCAAACAGCATCGAGGCCAGCGTGCGCGGCAGGATGGGCGTGTGCGGATCGGGCCGATCAAAAAACAGCGCGTAATTGGAGCCGACTGCGACCACCAGCAACAAGCCGACCAAATGCAGAATGATCATTTGCTGGCCCAACAGGCTTAACCCCGCCGTGACGGTGATGACCGCTGCGGCCAGCGGCGTGATGATGCGCAGCACGCGCAGGGGCGAGCGAAACACCACCAGCAGCAAGCCGATAATGGCCGCCAGCCCGCCGAGCGATAGCCCGATGGCTTCATTCAAATAGCCGGAATACAGGCGATCCGACTCGGCTTTCATGTCCACAAACAGCACATTGGGCATGCCGCCCAAGGCCGTTCGCAGGTGATCGGCGTTGATGTCGACGCCTGCGGGCGCGGTCAGTGGAAGCAAGGCCCGCCATTGCTGTTTTTGCTGGATCAGCAAGGCATCGACCGCCATCGCCATCGAGGTCTGCTGCAGGTCGGCTGCCTGCAGCACAGGCTGGCTGCGCGCGGCGGCGGCGTCGTCCAGAAACGGCGTAAACAGCTGCGCGCGCACCGGCAGGCCTTGAACGGCCTGCGCCAGCCGCGTTTCCAGTTCGGGGCGATCAGGCAGGCTGTTTTGGCGTGTGCGTTGCATCGCCGCGCTGGGAAGATAACGGCTGGGGCTTTCGAACCCGGCGAGTTCGCCTTGCTCGACTAGGCTTTGCAATCGCGCGGACACCTGTTCGGACGTGCGCAAGACGGATTCCCGATCTGCGCCGGAGGCGACGACCAGATAGCGCACATCCGGCGCACCCATGTCGGCGCGCAAACGGGTATCGAGTTCCACATCGGCCTGCGACACCGGACTGAGCGACGCGATCTTGTCATTCCACAAACTGTCGCGATTGGCGACCACGATGGCGCAGGCCGCCAGCAACACAATCGCCGCAGGCCAACGCAGGACTGCCGCGCGTTGCACTGCACAAGACAGGATGAGGCCGATCGCCGAAACATCATGAATCCGGAAGTTGGCTGGCAGCAGCGAAGGCAGGACGAAGCGTGTCACTGTTGCAGCCGCGACCAGCCCGGCAATGGCATACAGGCCGAGTTGCGCCAAACCGGGAAAGCCGGACAGCAGCAGCGAAGCAAAGCCGGCTATCGACGTCAGCACGCCGAGGCGGATGGTGGGCCAGTGGCGCTTGAGCCAGTTTTGCCGGTCCGCAGGGTTCTGTTCCGATTGCACAAACAGGTAGATGGAATAATCCACGGCCTCGCCGATCAGGGCGGTGCCAAACCCCAGCGTGATGCCGTGCACCTCGCCAAAGCCCAGGCTGACCGCCGCAATGCCCGCCAGCGCACCGCTGACAACGGGCAGCAAGCCCAATCCCAGCGCGCTGAAGGAGCGGTAAACCAGCAACAGCAGCGTGGCGATGAGGGCAAGGCTGAGGATGGAGAGGCGGGTGACCTGGCGCTTGATGGTGTCGCGCGACGTCACCGAAAACACGCCGGGACCGGTCATCACCAGCTGGGCGGCGGCGGTCGCGCCGGCGGCCTGGTTGAATGCCTGCTGGATGACGGCCATGGCGTGCTGCTGGGCATCGGTGTCGCTGCCCGATGCGCGCGTTTGCATCAGCATCAAGGCGCGCGTGCCATCGCGCGAGGCCCATGCGCCTTCGATCAGACTGGGCTGGGAACCGCTGTTGAGCTGGTCGAGCAACAGCACCATTTCGCCGGTTGGGTCGCGCGGCAGGATGGATTTGACCAGCAAGCCGGCAGGCGAGGCCAGCAGATCGATGCTGTCGCCGAGGGCGGCGTGCAGCCCGGCCTCGCTGAAGCGTTCCGGCGTCACGGCCGGGCTCAGCAGGTAACGATGGTCGAACAGATAAGCGCGGTCGCGCTCGGCGTTGACGGGCTCGCCATTGTTGACGCTGGCAAACGTCGGGTCGGCGCGCAGACGCTGGGCGATTTGCTTTGAAAGCCGGGCGCGGGTGGGCGCATCGGCGCCTTCTATGCCAACCAGAATCAGGCGCGAGGCCAGGCCGTCGCGCAGTTGATCCATGAGCAGCTGCTGCTCGGGCGTGGGGCTGCGCGGCAAAAAGGCCGACAAGTCGGTGGTGAAGTGGGTGCGGCTGATGATGCCGGCGCAGGCCAGCAAAAAAATCAGCCACAGCACGATGGCGGTGATGCCATTACGGCGCGAGTGGATCATTACGGCGCCCGCTTTTCGATCGTCATCAACGAGCTGTCACCATCCGCCTGGAGTATTTCGACGCTGCGCACTACGTCCCGGCTGCCGCTCATCTGGATACGCGCGATGACCTTGCCGACCTTGGCGTCGAGTGGCGTGAGCAGCAGCGCCCAGCGTTCAGTGTCGCCATCCAGGGCCAGGTGGTAGACCCGTTCCAGCGCCTTGCGGTCGCCGGCCAGGGTGGCGCGTATGCTCTCGATCATGCCGGCCACCTCCGGGTAGTCCTTGAGCTGCAGCACGTGTTTGCGGCGGCCGCGTTCAAGCGTGAGGGTGTCGCCGTCGAGCACCATGGTCTCGGGGCGGGGTTTCAGCGTGCGCTTTTCCAGCCGGGCCGGCGCGATGAACAGCAGTTCGCCGGACGACTCGACCGGCTGCTCGAGGATGGAAATGAATTTTTTCTCGGTGAAGGCGGCTGCGCCTTGCGGGGCCTTCGCCAGGTTCGTCATCAGCTGCGCAATGCTCAGCGGCGCGGCCTGCACGGTCGGGCTGAGAAACAGCGTCAGCAAAGCAAGTGCGGCGAGTCGAAAATAAGCGGATCGGGTCATGGTTTAGGCGGCATCCTTGGGGCGCCAGAAATCGAAGAAGTTAAACCAGTTGTAGGGCGCGGCGCGGCAATGGCGTTCCAGACCGGCGGCGTAGGTTTTGACAGCCGCGCGAATGGCGGCATCGCGCCCGGCCCGTTCGAGCGTGCTGAAGTCGGCCAGCCGCTCGAAGTGGATGGCGTAACGGTTGCCGCCCAAATAGAGGCCGCTCATGAACAGCACTGGCCGTTTCAACATGGCAGCCAGCCGCATGGGGCCGACCGGAAACTCGGCGTCCGTTCCCAGAAAGGGGAGTCGCAGCGTGGGGTCGCCGCACAAGGTGCGGTCGCTCAGGATGCCGAGCGCCACGCCGTCATCGAGGCTGGATTGCACCCGCAGCATCGAGTCGACCTGGCCCAAGGGGATAATGTCCAGCACCGCCGCCGGGTTGATTGCGGCCAGCGCTGCGTTGAGCTTGCGGGCGTTGGCCTCGTACATGACCATGGCCACGTTAAGGCCGGGTTGATTGCGGCCGATGGCGCGCACCACCTCGAAGCTGCCCATGTGCGCACCCATCAGAAAAGCGCCGCGCCCAGTTGCCAGCACCTCATCGATGACGGCCTTGCCGTGCACCTCGATTTCGAACAGGTCGAAGCGCCCATTCAGCAGAAAAATCCGGTCGTGGATGGTGGAAGCAAAGCTGTGAAAGTGCCGAAACAGATCGGCGAGACGGGGTTCGCGCCCCAGCACCCGGCGCAGATAGGTGCGCGAAGCTACTTTGGCGGCGGGCGAGAACGTCAGGAAATACAGACTGATCCCGGCCAGAACAAAGCGGGCAGGGCCGCGGCCCAGACGCAATGAAATCCAGCTGATCACCTGCAGCATGGTCCGGTTGCTGCGTTCCGGACGCTGAGCCCATTCCGCCTGCTGCGCGGATGGGTCTGCGGCAGGCGGCAGCGGGACGCTCATTTCGGGGCGACCTCTGCGAAGGCGACGGCACCGCTCGCCACCGTGCGCGTGTCGCAGCGAATATCGAAACGAAATCCGCCGGCGGCTGACGCAGTGTAGTGCAGCGTCAGCGGTTCGCCGGGCGACACCGGGCTGAGAAACTTCGCTGACTTGATCTGCCCGGTTAAAGCGTGAGCGCCCAGCACGCCAGCCAGCGCATGCAGCGCGGCATCGAGCAGCACGACGCCGGGAAGAATGGGCTGCCCCGGAAAGTGTCCGGCGTAGGCCGGATGGTCGGCCGGGATGGCTAAAGGCAGCATGGACTCGCTCACGACGGTACCCGGGTTTTGGGCTGCGCCTGCAGGTTGGCCAGCAGCGTGCGCGCCATCTGGTCGGGCAGCTTGCCGGTGGCGTTGCGCGGCAGGGTGTCGACAAACAATAACGGACGCGGCAAAAAAATCGGATCGATGCGCTCGCGCAGCGCCTGGGTCAGCGCGGCGGGGGTGAGACCGGGGGCGACCACCAGCGCGGTGAGCCGGCCGACGCCTTCTGTGCGGGTGGTTTCAGGTTGCAGGAAAACTCCATCGAGTACGCCGGGAATCGCGGTTAACTGATGATTGAGATAGGCCAGCGAGGTGCGCTTGCCGGCGATGTTGACGAGGTCGGCATGACGGCCGTGCAGCAGAAAATGCGTCCACTTCGGGCCGGCGCCGAGGGGTTCGATCACATCGCTCAGCGGGGTGGGGCCATCGATGTGCCCGCCTTCGGCCCACAGATTTTCCGCGTCGCGGGCCAGCAGCACGTCCGGCAGCGTCTGCCATTCGAGGTCGGTGGCAGTTCGGCGCGAGGCAATTTGCCCGGCCTCGGTGCAGCCGTAAATTTCGTGCAGCGGCGCGCCAAAACGCGCCTCGGCTTCCAGCGCCAGCGCTTGCGACAGCGGCGCGGTGGCCGACAGCAGTTGGTCAACCGCCGGCAGTGCAGCCTGCTCCGCGAGCAGGGTGCGCAGATGGAAGGGCGTGGTCACCAGCATCCGGGGATGCGGCAGTTCCGCCAGCTGGGCGCAAATATCCGCCGGGTAAAACGGGTGGCCGGCATGCAGCGCGGCGCCACTTTGCAACGGCATCAGGACAGTCGATTCCAGACCGTACATGTGCTGCGGCGGCACCGTGCCGAGTATGGCATGGGCAGCGTGAACGCCCAGTCGTTCAGCCTCGGCCCGCGCATTCCGCACCAGGCTGCCCCAGCGTTTGGTGTGCGGCACCGGCAGGCCGCTTGAGCCGGAGGTAAACACTTCGGCAATCACCTGGTCGCAATCGATTTCGGGAATGATTTGATTGGCTGCGGGCGACGGCGCCGACTCGGGATAGCGGAAGATGGGGATATCCGCGCCGCCGTGTTTCTGGTCGGTGATGCAAAACACGTCCGGGCTGATGCGCTGCATCTGCCGAACCGTTTCCGGGGTGTGGGTGGAGGGCAGCAGGCTGATCCGGCCGCTGACGATGCAGGCCGCCAGCGAAACCGCGAATCGGTAGCGGTCGCTGCACAGGTTGAGCACGTACCGGCCTTGCGGCAGCTGACCGGCGACGTCAGCCACCTCGGCAAGAAATTGCCCCACGCTGATGGGCGTGCGATTGCACCACGCGATAATGGC
Source organism: Thiobacillus sp. (assembly GCA_018780025.1). GTDB lineage: Bacteria > Pseudomonadota > Gammaproteobacteria > Burkholderiales > Thiobacillaceae > Thiobacillus. The sequence continues at coordinate 481 of JADMKH010000117.1, read as the reverse complement.
GTAGTGTGCGGTGGGCAATGAGCGGCAGGGTCGGCATGGACAACACGAAACCCGTCTAGCGGAGCGGGGGCGGCGTGTCAGAGCGCCCGGGCGGCGTTTTCCAGAAGGCCAGCATGCCATCCAGAATGCTGTGTTTTTCCAGATTCGGCAGCTTGCGCAGGCGAACCAGGAATTCGACGGCGAACATCAGCAGAACCAGCGGAAAGGTCAGGAAGTTGGCAAACACCGACCAGGTTTCGATCGGGGCCAGAAAAAACAGCAGGCCGGAAACCAGGCTGACCCCGATAAAAAACAGCGTCCACGCCAGCGTGATCTGGCGCGTATAACGCAACACCTCGGGTGCCAGGCTGCCGTGCACGGCTTCGGCAAAGCGGGTGCATAGCGCTTGCCGTCCGCGTGCCAGGGTGACGCCGAAGACCGCGGCCAGCATCAGGTTGGTGCCGGCGTGCTGGATGAAATAGGCCCAGCTGAAATTGCGCTC
>JADMKH010000285.1 GCA_018780025.1 Thiobacillus sp. | reverse complement strand
AGCGGCCATCGCAGACGACGGAGGCACGCAGCCAATGCCATTGCATGTCCGCTGTTAGTCCGCGCTTATTCCACGGCCGACTGCTTACTGACCTACAGGAGCCGCCCAGTAACGCATTTTTCCCGCTCCGCCAGTGATTCTTCATGGCCGACTGCACGCATGCGAGTATGGCCGAGCAAGAGTTGGACGGTGGTTCGCTTGTAGGTCAGTGTCACCTTGGTCAGTCGCATTCACCCGCAGGGTGGAGAATTCGAATAGCCCAGAAAAACGACAATAACGCCAGGAATCTGGCGATATCCGTACAGACCGCCGCATGAGCCCGGGGGAATTGCGTATTTTCCGTACGGGGCAAAAACCGAGTACATAGCATAGAATCATATGTTATTCGTACACACTTAGATAGAATACATTGGCATTCATACAAAACCGGTGCGCACGCGATGACAATCAAGCAAAAAACCGACAAACTGCTTCCTGAGGTCGTTTTCAGCTCCGGCGACGCCACCCATGCCCAGCGCGTCCGGCGCCTGGCCCGGGAGGGCGTGCTGCGGAGGATCTACAGCGGGATTTTCACGAGCAATCTCGAAAGCCCGTTGGAGAGCATCGTCCTGCGCAACTGGGCCGAGATCGTTAGCAATCTCCTGCCGGGCGGGGTGGTGAGCTTCCGTTCGGCTGCAGCCGGCAAGCCCGAAAACGGCTGGCTGTATGTCACGCGAGGAAAGACGCCGCGCGCGATCGAGTTGCCCGGTTTGACGATTCGCGTGATCCCCGGAACCGGTGCCATTCAGGGGGCAGGGGTGGGCGACACCCCCTACAAGGGGGTATTCCTTTCCAGCGAGCCGCGCTGGCTGCTCGAAAACATGGCCACTGGCAGAGGTGTTGCCTCCCGGGTGCTGCCGCAAGAGGCCATCGAGGCCTATCTCGACAAGATCCTCATCCTCCGTGGCGAGTACAAGCTCAATGCCTTGCGCGACAACTGCCGCGGACTTGCCGCCACGCTCGGCTTGCAGACGGAGTTTTCCCGCCTGGATAAGATCATCGGCGCGCTGCTCGGCACCCACGAACAGCGCCAGCTGCGCGGCCATCAGGCAATCGCGCGGGCGGCCGGCCACCCCTATGACCCCAGCAGGCTAGAGCTGTTCGAAGCGCTATTCTCGCACCTGAAGGCCAACGTGATGCCGGAGGTGCCAGACCAGGCGCCCACCGGCCAAGCGTTGGAAAACTTCGCCTTTTACGAGGCCTATTTCTCGAACTTTATCGAAGGAACCACCTTCCAGGTGTCTGAGGCTGAGCAGATCGTCTTTGAAGGTAAGGTCATTCCCAATCGTACCGAGGACTCCCACGATGTACTGGGCACTTTCCAGACCGCGTCGCAGGCGCCCTGGCGCAACACGCCAGCCCGGTCGGGAGACGAGTTCCTCGCCTGGCTGAAGTCGGTCAACGCGCTGGTGATGAAGTCGCGCTCGGACAAGCGCCCCGGCGAGTGGAAGGACAAGCCGAATCAGGCGGGCACCACCCTGTTTGTCGATCCGACCTTGGTGCCCGGCACATTGCGGGAAGGCTTTGCGCGAATCGTGGCCCTGGAAGATCCGTTTGCGCGGGCCCTGATGACGATGTTCGTGGTCTCCGAGGTCCACCCGTTTTCGGACGGCAATGGCCGCACCGCACGCCTGGCGATGAACGCCGAGCTAACCGCCGGCGGGTTGTCGCGCATCATTGTCCCAACGGTGTACCGGGAAGATTACATGCTGCCCCTCAAGACGCTGTCCCACCAGAAGGACCCAGCCGCCTACCTGCGCTCGATGAGCCGCATCCAGCAATGGACCGCCGCCTTTGACTACAGCGTTCCGCGCCACGTCCTGACGGATGCCTTAAAGGCTTGCAACGCCTTTGAAGAAGACCTGCGGAACTTCAAGCTGATCTTCCCGGAGGCATGAGAGTCCAACTACGACTCACCACTATGTCGAGGCAGACCTGACGATGA
>JADMKH010000119.1 GCA_018780025.1 Thiobacillus sp. | reverse complement strand
AAAACTCGTCCGGCGCATACGGCAGGTCGCGGCGGCCGTTCAGCGCGATCTGGTAGTACAACTGCACGGTTTCGGCGTCCAGTTGCGCCGCAGCGGACTGCATCCGCTCGGCATCCGCCGTAGTTTCCACCGCATTGGGCGCGTGCAGCATCAGCGCGAGTTGAGTCAGCAGGTTGCCCAGATCCTGCAGCGTGGCATCGAAGGCAATGCCGCGCTCGGCCAGTTGCCGCGCCTGGTCCAGCAGGGCATCGCCGTTTTGTGCCGCCAGCGCGTCGAGCAGATCGAACAGGTAATCGCGCCGCACCGTGCCGAGCATGGCCTCGACCGCGGCGGCCTCGACCGTGCCGCCGCCGTAGGCGATGGCCTGGTCGGTGAGCGACAGCGCATCGCGCATGCTGCCGGCCGCGGCGCGCGCCAGCAGACTCAGTGCTGCGGGTTCAGCGTCAACATTCTCCTGCGCCAGCACCTCGCCCAGATGCTGCGCCACCAGCGCAGGCGGCATCGGTTTCAAATTGAACTGCAGGCAGCGGCTCAAAACCGTCACCGGAATCTTCTGCGGGTCGGTGGTGGCCAGGATGAATTTCACATGGGCGGGCGGCTCTTCCAGCGTCTTCAGCATGGAGTTGAACGCCGGCTTCGACAGCATATGCACTTCGTCTATGATGTAAACCTTGTAGCGCCCGACCGTCGGTGCGTACTGCGCGTTGTCGAGTACCTCACGCATGTTGTCGACGCCGGTATTCGACGCGGCGTCCAACTCAAGCAAGTCGACGAACCGTCCCGCATCGATCTGGGTACAAGCCGAACACACGCCGCACGGGGTGTTGGTGACGCCGGTTTCGCAGTTGAGGCACTTGGCCAGAATCCGCGCCAGCGTGGTCTTGCCCACCCCGCGCGTGCCGGTCAGCAGATAGGCATGATGCAGCCGGCCCTGCGTCAGCGCATTCGACAGCGCCTGCACCACGTGTTCCTGCCCCTTGAGGTCGGCAAACACGCGCGGCCGCCACTTGCGCGCGAGCGCAAGAGCGGGTGCTGCGGAATCGCCGAAAAGATCAGTCATGGGCATTTAAAAAGGCGGGAACCATTCCGGGCTGCTATCCGGCGGAGACAAGGCGTCGCGCCGCAGACAGTACCGTCAGTACGGCAAGGCGCGAACAACGCGGTATCCGTCGGATAGCAGCCTGGAATGGCGAGCCAGAACCCCGGCACTGGCATCCATCGCTGTGGCTGCTTCCTTCCGGACCTGACCCGATTCACGACTTCACCATGCGGGGAGGCCCGCCACGCGTATTTTAACCCGGAAGCGCGTTCATTCCTCATCCACCGTCGCTGTCAGCCGACGTTTTTTCACTGCATCCGCCAGGGTACGCAACAACGGGATCGTGTCGTCCCAGCCGATACAGGCATCGGTGATCGATTTGGCATATTCCAGTGGCTGACCTTCAATCAGATCCTGTCGTCCTGCATTCAAATGACTTTCGATCATCGCGCCGATGATGCGCACATCTCCGCCCGCCACCTGCGCGGCGACATCGGCACCCACATCGATCTGACGCTGGTACTGCTTGCTTGAATTGGCATGTGAAAAGTCAATCATCAACTGCTGGCGCAGGCCGGCGGCGGCCAGTTCGCCACACGCCATATTGACGCTCGCGGCATCGTAGTTGGTTGCCTTGCCGCCGCGCAGGATGACGTGGGTGTCTTCGTTGCCCGAGGTGCTGAACACGCCGACGTGGCCGGATTTGGTGATGGAAATGAAATGGTGGCGCGCCGAAGCTGCCTTGATCGCGTCAACCGCAATTCTGAGACTGCCATCGGTGCCGTTCTTGAATCCCACCGGGCACGACAGGCCGGAAGCCAGCTGGCGATGCGACTGCGATTCGGTGGTACGCGCGCCAATCGCGCCCCAGCTCACCAGATCGGCGATGTATTGGGGTGAGATCAGATCGAGGAACTCGGTGGCGCAGGGCAGGCCGATTTCGTTG
>JADMKH010000060.1 GCA_018780025.1 Thiobacillus sp. | reverse complement strand
CTGGCGGATGCCGCTGTGGGACGACTATCAGGACCAGTTGAAAAGCAGCCTCGCCGACATGGCCAACATTGGCGGCCGCCCCGGCGGCTCCATTACCGCGGCCTGCTTTCTGTGGCGCTTCGCAAAAAAATACCACTGGGCCCACCTCGACATCGCCGGCACCGCCTGGATAGGGGGACGCGAAAAGAAAGGCTCGACCGGCCGGCCAGTTTCCTTGCTGGTACACTTTCTGCTGAACCGAACCCTCAAGTGACCGAGATCATTTTCTACACCTTTGCCGACAACCCGCTAGACGTTGCCCGGCGCGTTGCCAGCAAGGCGCACAGTCAGGGCAAGCAGGTCATGATTTATGCGCCGGACGCGGCGGTGGCCGACAGCATCGATCGCCTGCTGTGGAGCACGCCGGTATTGGGCTTTGTGCCGCACTGCCGTGACGCCGACGCGCTGGCGGCCGAAACCCCTGTTTTGATCGGCGCCAACCCCGATGCCTTGCACACGGCTGACGTCATGATCAATCTGCATCACGCACCCCCCCCCGCCTTCGCCCGCTTCGAACGGCTGGTCGAAATCATCGACCCAACCGATGCCGGGCGAGAACGCGGCCGTGAGCGCTACCGTTTTTATCAGACGCGTGGCTATGCACTTCAGTCGCACGACATGCGTAAGCACGCGGGGTAAGAGGCCACTATGAGCGATAGCCCGATGTTGAGCAAAATGGATGCGCTGCTGAAAAAGCATCGTGGCGGCGGCGACAGCCTCCCCCCTGCTCAGCCCGAGTCCGTTGCCGTGCCAGCGACACCTGCTTCATCCCGGTCCACCCCGCCTGCCAACGCCTGGCTTCCGGTGTTGACCCAGGTGATCGAACGCGGCACGCCTCCAGTCGTGGCTGCCCCCATTGCAGCGCCTGCCGCAGCCCACCTCCCCGAAGCCGCTTCCGATATTCCCACACCAGACCAGCCGTTCAATGCAGCCCCTCAAGCCGCAGCCGCGCAGCTGCTTGATGCGACCCTGGCCGAACAGCTCATGAGCGAACTGACCCCCCGTTTATCCGCAGTCATGGAACAACAGGTTGCATCCGAATTACGCAAGAACCTCGATCAAACCGTGGCCACCCTGCTCAGCCAGCTCGATGCCAATGTGCGCGAAATCGTGCGCGACGCGGTGGCAGAAAAGCTCAAGAAGCCGCACGACCCCTCGCTTTAAGCACGCATTTCCAGGTGTTCCTGGATCTGCCCATTGGTATGGACTGAACTTGTTTCAGGCTTTTACTGGTCTTGGCCAAGGTTTCTTTGGGATAATCCCCCCTTTGCCCGCTCGCCATGGAACTCGCCAAATCCTTCGAACCCGCTGAAATCGAAACGCGCTGGTACGCCCAATGGGAAAGCGCCGGCTACTTCAAGGCGGGCGCATACGACTCCACACGGGCTTCAGCCCGTAGTGGATCGGAGTCCCCTTGCGGGGATGCGCCCGACGCCCCCGCCTACTGCATCATGCTGCCGCCGCCCAACGTCACCGGCACGCTGCACATGGGCCACGCCTTCCAGCACACCCTGATGGACGCGCTCACCCGCTATCACCGCATGACGGGCGACAACACGCTGTGGCAGCCAGGCACCGACCACGCCGGCATCGCCACCCAGATCGTGGTGGAACGCCAGCTCGATGCACAGGGCGTCTCGCGCCACGACCTCGGCCGCGAGAAATTCCTCGAAAAAGTCTGGGACTGGAAGGAGCACTCCGGCTCCAGCATCACCCGCCAGATGCGCCGGCTCGGCACCAGCCCCGACTGGAGCCGCGAGCGCTTCACCATGGACGAAGGCCTGTCGAAAGCCGTCACCGAAGTCTTCGTGCGGCTCTACCGCGAAGGCCTGATCTACCGCGGCAAGCGGCTGGTGAACTGGGACCCGGTGCTGCAAACCGCCGTATCCGACCTTGAAGTCGTCAGCACCGAAGAAGACGGCTTCATCTGGGAAATCAGCTATCCGCTGG
>JADMKH010000310.1 GCA_018780025.1 Thiobacillus sp. | reverse complement strand
TCGCCGCCCGCCAGCACCAGCGCCAGCGTCTTGCGCATCAGCTCGGTGACCGTTCTCGGTTCGGTGTAATAACGATAAAGTCGCGCCTGTTCATCCCTGGAAATCGTCATGCCTACTCCTGGTTGCAGCTGTTTCTGGATTAATGCGATACGGAAAACGACGTTTGGCTTGCACGCGCGCTGGCAATGACACCCTGCACCCCCAAACGGTTGCAGGTAATCAAAAATATCGGCGTGCGTTCGACCACATTGCGCATCCTGCCTTTGTCGGTTGCAGCGGCCATAAAACGCGGCGACTGCATGCGCGCCTGTAAATGTCCGGCCACCCCTCCCGCGATATACAAGCCGCCGCGCGGCTGATACAGCAACGCCACATTGCCCACCCACGCACCGTATAAATCGATGAACAGATCAAGCGTAGCGGCTGCCATCTCATTTCCCGCCTCGGCCAATGCCACCAATTCTGCACCCTCGATCGCTTCGTCGGGCAATGCTTGGCCCTTTTCAAGGCAGCAAAAACGATACAAATCATTCATCGCCGAACCCGACACGGCACGTTCCCACGACACATGACCATACGTTGCACCCACCAGGTGTTCCAGCAAACGCGTCTGCTGCGCGTTGCGCGGCGCAAAGTCGATATGACCGCCCTCTGTAGCGTAGCTTTGATAACGGCCGGTGGCATCGGTCAGCATGAATGCCAGGCCCAATCCGGTTCCCGCACCCGTAATCGCACGCACGCCACCCGATTCGACTGATTGTGGATTAAGCACCAGCATGTCTCGTGCTATGAGCGTCGCCACACCCGCGGCGGCGGCCTGAAAGTCGTTGATAAAGCGGACCGTTGAAATACCGGTCGCCTGCCGCAGTTCGGCGGCGTCAAGCCTCCACTTCAGGTTGGTCAGGTTCGTACGCTGTTCGTTCAGTGCGCCAGGCAAAGCCAGCCACAATGCATCAGGCTTGACTTCAGTCCGGGCATCGTCAATGTACTGCTTCAACAAAGCATCGGCCGACACAAAATCAGCACTGGCATACACTTTTTCAAAGCGCAATTTCTCTTCCCCCTCGGGCGTCGACATCACCCAGGCCAGCCTGCTTTTTGTCCCTCCGATATCGCCCGCGATCAACTCCATATAGGGTTCTACAGGCTAGCGCGCGGATGACTCATGCGGCGGTAATGATTGATCAACGCATTGGTTGACGCATCATGGCTGCCCACCGGTGCATCCGCATGCAGTTCCGGAAGGATGCGGCTGGCCAACTGCTTGCCCAGTTCCACCCCCCACTGATCGTAAGAGTTCAGATTCCAGATCACGCCCTGCACAAATATCTTGTGCTCATACAGGGCGACCAGCATCCCCAGCGCATGCGGCGTGAGCTTTTGCAGCAGGATTGCATTGCTCGGATGATTGCCGTCAAAAACCTTGTGCTGGATGAACTGGCCAGCCTGGACTGCGCCCGACTCAAGTTGAGTCTCCTCGCGGGTGCGGCCGCGCATCAAGGCTTCGGTCTGTGCCAGAAAATTTGCCATCAAAATATCGTGGTGTCCTTCCAGTTCGGTAGGGGGTTCGATCGACACGATGAAATCGGCCGGGATCATCTTGGTGCCCTGGTGCAGCATTTGATAAAACGCATGCTGACCATTGATGCCGGTGGCACCCCAGACAATCGCGCCCGTCGCGTAGTCCACCACATGGCCTTCCCGGTCCACCGATTTGCCATTGCTTTCCATGTCCGCCTGTTCCAGATAGGCGGGCAAGCTGCGCAGGTAATGGTCGTACGGCAGAATGGCCTGCGATTCGGCGCCGAAAAAGTTGTTGTACCAGACCCCCAGCAGCGCCAGGATCACCGGCATGTTGGCGGCAAGCGGCGCATGACGGAAATGTTCGTCCATTTCGTGTGCGCCCTCCAGCAACTCGATGAAGCGCTCTGCCCCCACCGCCAGCACGATCGACAGCCCGATTGCCGACCACAGCGAATAGCGCCCACCCACCCAAT
>JADMKH010000142.1 GCA_018780025.1 Thiobacillus sp. | reverse complement strand
CGCCCAGCCAGTCGCCGCCCTTGACCGTGTCGTACATGTGCCATTCCCAGCGGTCTTCGTCGACATTGGCGAGCGCAGCGGTGATGCCGCCCTGGGCCGATACCGTGTGCGAACGCGTGGGGAATACCTTGGAAACCACGGCAACCGTGAAGTCCGAACGCGCCAGCTGCAAGGCCGCGCGCAAGCCCGCGCCGCCACCGCCGATAATGAGCGCATCAAACCGGCGCGTATTCATGTCCCGCACCCTATGCTTGCGCCAAACAAAACCGCAGCCAGCCATACCACGCTGCTCGCCAGAACAACAACGACGGTCAGCGTCATTGCCAGCCGCATTCCAACCGGATGAATGTAATCCATGAAAATGTCGTGCATTCCCACCCAGGCATGCAAGGCCAACGCTACGCCGCTCAGCATCAGCAACACGCGACTCCACAGGGGGGCGAACAAAGCCTGCCAAGCAGCAAAATCAAGCGGCAAGGCAGCCAGAAAATAGACGAGCAACACAGGAACGGCCAACGCCAGCAGCAATGCGGTGGCACGCTGCATAAGCCAGTTCCCCGTCCCGGTATGTGAACCCGTTGGCGATTTCATGCGAACAAGCTCAAGGCGGCTGACAGCGTAATCAGGCCCGTTGCAAGCAGGACCCCCCAGCTGCTGCGCCGCGCTGCATCGCGCTCCACGCCCCAATGGACATCCAGCGCCAGGTGCCGCAACCCAGCCAATGCATGATGTGTAAACGCCCAGATCAGCAGTACCAGAAACAGCTTGCTCACTGGATGCGTCAGCCACGCTGCCACGAGCAGATAGCCCGACTTGCTCGACAATGAGACCGACAATGCCCATACCCCAAGCGGGAAAACCAGAAACAACAGTGCGCCCGATACGCGATGCAGGATCGACACCCAGCCGGCAAGCGGCAAATGGATGCGAGCCAAATTCAGGTAAACGGGTCGCGCGTGGGGTTTCAAAGCAGGTCGAGTCTCCAGGCGGCTGGATTTAACGGCGCTTTGCGGGCGCCTTCTTCGCTGCTTTCGCCACCGCCGGCGGCACCCGCTCAAGCAGACGGGGATCAAACGGCTTGGGTAAAATGTAGTCCGGACCGAACTTGAGTTTCTTCAGATTGTAGGCTTTGAGTACCGATGCCGGCACGCGCTCGCGCGCCAGTTCTGCCAGCGCAACCACGGCTGCGATCAGCATGTCCTGGGTGATTTCCTTGGCGCGGGCATCGAGCGCACCACGGAAAATGAAAGGAAAACCCAGCACGTTGTTGACCTGATTGGGATAATCCGAACGCCCGGTTGCCATGATGAGATCGCTGCGCACGGCTTTGGCTTTTTCCGGCAGGATTTCGGGGTTGGGATTGGCCAGAGCAAACACCACCGGCTTGTCGGCCATGCTTTTCACCATCGCCGGGCTCACCAGGTTGGCGCCCGAGACGCCGACAAAGACATCGGCTCCATCCATCGCCTCGGCCAGCGTGCGCAATCTGGTTTTGCGCGCAAAGGCCTTCTTGAAGCTGTTGAGATCGGTGCGATCCTTGTGGACCACGCCTTTGGAATCCACGAAAAGAATGTTGCTCTTTTTCGCGCCCATCGCCACCAGCAGATTCATCGAGGCAATGCCGGCCGCGCCGGCGCCCAGACAGACAATCTTCGCCGTCTCCAGCGTCTTGCCCTGAACGTACAGGGCATTGATCAGCCCGGCGCAAATGATGACGGCGGTGCCGTGCTGGTCGTCGTGAAATACCGGGATGTCGAGGCTTTTACGCAGTGCCGCTTCGATTTCAAAGCAGTGTGGCGCGGCGATATCTTCGAGGTTGATGCCGCCAAAGGTGGGGGCGATGGCCTCGACCACCTTGATGAATTCCTGCGGCGTTTTGGCCGAGACTTCAATGTCAAACACGTCGATGCCGGCAAACTGCTTGAACAGAACCGCCTTGCCCTCCATCACCGGTTTGGAGGCGAGCGGCCCAAGGTTGCCAAGCCCCAGAATCGCGGTGCCATCGGTGATCACGGCTATCAGGTTGCCCTTGTTGGTGTAGTCGTAGGCTTTCCTGGGGTTTTTTGCGATTTCCAGCACGGGCTGCGCCACACCGGGTGTGTAGGCCAGCGACAAATCGCCCTGGGTGGAACAGGGTTTGGACGACTCAACCGATAGCTTGCCCGGTTTGGGCAGGCGATGGTAATCGAGGGCTTTTTTCTTCAGATCGGCTTGGCTCATAGCGACAGATGCAAGTGGGATAGACAGGCCCCATTATCGCGGATTTATCGATGCTGTGCCCTGCACAGGCCCAACATGGCCGAACCTGAATCAGTCTTTCCAGATTTTGAGCTGGGCGCGCAGACGCGCAACCGCCTGTGAATGCAACTGGCAAACGCGTGATTCGGACACACCCAGCACCACGCCAATTTCCTTCAGGTTCATGTCCTGTTCATAGTACATGCCCATCATGCTGCGCTCGCGCTCGGGCAGATGATGGATGGCTGCGACCAGGCTGTCGCGAAAGCCGCCGTCCTCCAGCACGGCTAGCGGATCGTCGCTGCCGTCGACCAGATAGCGCTCCAGAAAACTGGCGCTGTCTTCGTCTGAAAAATCTTCGTAGTACAACAGTTGCGAACACTTCACATCGCCCAGCATGGACTGGTATTGATCGATGGCCAATCCCATTTCGGCAGAAATTTCCTGCTCCGACGGCGACTTGCCATTGCGTTGTTCCAGCCGGTGAATCGCGGCTTCGATCTGGCGTGACTTTTGCCGTACGTGGCGCGGCAACCAGTCCGCTTCACGCAGCTCGTCAAGCATGGAACCGCGGATACGCTGGGTCGCATAGGATTCGAATTGGGCGCCCTGGGTGCCGTCGAAGCGGGATACTGCATCCATCAACCCTATCAGTCCGACCTGAATGAGGTCATCGACTTCCACGCTGGCGGGCAGGCGCGCCATCATGTGGTACGCAATGCGCTTGACCAGCGGCGCATATTTATTGACTTGCTCGTCCAGCGACGTTTGTTTGCCTGCCATGGTTCGGGTTTTTCCCTTATTTGCAACGCGTCATCCGATGCGTCTCCTCGCCCGCCATTCTAACGGCAAGCGCAGCAAATGCGCCATCATCGTACTCAACGCCATGAATTGCCTGAATAAACGACGGAGCAAGGAAATGGCTGCCTGCAGCCCGTACATGCTCGCACGTAGCAGTGTCGCCCAACAGGGTAATGCTCAAATTATCGCCTGCATGAGACAGGGTTTTAAGCATGCTGTACGCACGCCGCATTGAATCCTCGGTGGAATGCACTTCGACGATCACATGATTCAGCGTACCGGGAAGCAATGCCATCCTGCTTCCAATCGGCCCTGCATCAAATACGATGCTGTCATAGACCTGCACCGCACGCTGCAAATTGGGGACATCCGCCCGCACGCCGGGTGCATACCATCCGTCGCCGTATGTCTGCGGCAGTATATTCAACTGGTTGCGCTCGAGCTGCAGCCTCCAGTCAAACAGGCTGCGCGGTGACGAATCGGCAAACAGCCGGCCACACATATCGACCAGCAGTGCAACCTGGCCGAGCTGATGCAGCGCATGCATCAGTCGCGTACTGGAAATGGCCGCTTCAAAAAAACAGTGGGTGCAGCTCGCCGGCAGCCGGGCATTGCGCCGGCGCAGCCCGGCGGCCTGGTCAGCGAGCATTGATGCCCTTCAGGGTGCTTGCGCCTTTATACCCATCAGGATGCAACGTGCGCGCTTCGCGTTCGGCTTCGACGCCCGCAAACAGCGGCCAATCCTCGGCATCCAGCGCATAGGGAGTGGCAAGCAAGCCCCCTTTGAGCGCGCGGTCGATGAGGTAGGTGGCGCTGGGCGCGTGCAAGTCTTCGGGCACGCGCTGGCCGCCGCTGATATACGCCAGCGGCAGGCGATGGCGGATCAGGCTGTCGAGCGCGCCGCCCGGCTGCGGCGCCTCGTCAAGCTTGGTGAGAATGCAGGCGACCGCACCGTGGCCGAAACGCGTCATCGCCTGCTCGATGGCCGCGCCTTGCTGATTGGCTGCAATCACCGCGAAACGCCTCACGCCCAGCGCATCGAGCGCCTGGCCTTCGCGGGTGCGCGGGTCGGACGGGGCAAAACCGGCGGTATCGATCAGCACCAGCTTTTTGTCAGCGAGTTGCGGCAACAGCATGGCCAGCTTTTTTGGGTCTTCCGCCACATGCAGCGACACCCCCAGCAAATCGGCATAGACCGCCAGCTGCGCGGCAGCGCCGATGCGATAGGCATCGGTCGACACCAGCGCAACCTGGTCGGCGCCGTGCGCATCCACTCCACGCGTAGCAAGCTTGGCCAGCGTCGTGGTTTTGCCCGCCCCGGTCGAACCCACCAAGGCATAACGCCCGCCTTTGATCAACAAATCGGCGGCCCGGGACTGCACCGGCAGATTACGAATCAGCACCTGACGCAACCAGCGCTGGGCGGCCTCGGTGCCGAGTCCGCGTGGCAAACGTGCAGCCAGCGTACGCGCCAGCGAACTGCCAAACCCCGCGGCAAACAGGGTTTGCATCATCGCCACCCGCGCCGGGTCGCGGCGCTTGGTGGCGCCCCAGGCAAAGCCCGCCAGCTGGTTTTGCAACATGCCGCGCAAACGCCCCAGTTCGGACAGAATGCGCGAACTGGTCGCTGTATCTGGCGCGTCGTTGGGAACCCCCTCAGCCAGATCGCCATACGGGCTTGCCAGCAATTCAACGCCCTTGGGGTGGGGACGCGTGGACAACACAACGGCGTCTTCACCCAACTCGCGGCGAACGCGAGCCAGGCCTTCGCGCGCATTTGTCGCCACAAATATCCGCACGCTCATGCGCCCTCCTCAAATGTCATTTCCGCGCTCACCTGCACGATTTTATCGGCGGGCACTTCAGCGTAGGCGATTACAGACAAACGCGGCAGATTGCGCCGCAGCAATCTCGATAGCACTGCACGCAAACCGGGCGAGGTCAGCAACACCGCCGGGTAGCCTTCATTTTCCTGTTCGGCCAGCGCCTGTTCGGCCGCATCGTTCAAGGCGTCCAGCGTAGACGGCGACAACAGGGCCTCGCCCTCGTCGCCCATTTCATTTATCAGCCGCGTTTCAACGGCAGCCGACAAGCCAATCACATGCAACAGGCTACTGCCTTCAAACAGACGATCGACGATATTGCGCCCCAAGGCTGCGCGCACCGACTCCACCAGATCGTCGATGACCTGGTTTTTGGGCGCGCGTGCGGCCAGCGTTTCGAACAAAGTCCGGGTATCGCGAATCGAGACGTTTTCAGCGATCAAATTCTGCAACACGGCTTGCACACTGGTTAGGGGCAGATGACGTGGCGTCACATCCTCGAGCAGGCCCGGATGGTTTCGCGTCAAGCTATCCAGCAATTGCTGGACTTCGGTGCGTCCCAACAGCTCGGGGGCATGCTGGCGGAACACCGCTTCAACCTGGCGTGCGATCAGCTCGGCCGCTGTCATCACCACAAAGCCGCGCAACTCGGCTTCTTCTTCGCGCCCTTCTTCAATCCACACACCCGCCATACCGGTCAGCGGTTCCACCCCCGATGTCCCGTCCAGCCGGCCCAACACATCGCCCATATTGACAGCCAGCACATGACCCGTGAGCAATTCGCCATGCGCCACTTCGACACCCTTGAGCGTGATGCGATAGCTATTGGGTTTGAGTTCGAGATTGTCGCGCACCCGAATCAGCGGCACCACCAAGCCCATATCGGTCGCAAAGCTGCGGCGCGCTTCGGTTATTCTGGTTAAAGCCGCGCCCCCCTGATTACGGTCAACCAGCGGGATCAAGCGGTAACCGACTTCAAGCGCCAGCACGTCGACCGGAGGAATGTCGTCCCAAGTGACGTCGGCCGGAGCAGGCTCGTCTTCGATGAACCCCAGCGGCGCTGCGTTGGCCACTGTGCGTTGGCGCTGCATCAACCAGAAGCCCAGACCGCCTATCACCACCGCAATGGTCAGAAAAGCCAGATGCGGCGTCCCCGGAATCACGCCCAACGCGCCCAGCACGGCTGCGGCCACAAACAAGGTCTGCGGCCGGCCAAATATCTGGGTAGAAAACTCCTGCGACAAATCCTGCTCGCTCGACGCCCGGCTCACCACGATGCCCGCAGCCGTCGAAATAATCAGTGCCGGAATCTGCGTCACCAGACCATCGCCCACCGTCAGCAGCGCATACCGTCCAAGAGCCTCGGTCAGCCCCAGATTGTGCTGAAACAACCCGATCAGAACGCCGCCAACCAGGTTCACCAGCAGAATGATAATGGCGGCGATGGCGTCGCCGCGCACAAATTTTGAGGCGCCGTCCATGGCGCCGTAGAAGTCCGCTTCGCGGCCGATCTCGTGGCGCCGGGTGCGCGCTTCGCTTTCGTTGATGAAGCCCGCATTCAGATCGGCATCCACGGCAAGCTGCTTGCCGGGCATCGAATCCAGGGTAAAGCGCGCCGCCACTTCGGCAATCCGCCCTGCGCCCTTGGTAATCACGATGAAATTGATGATGACCAGAATCAGAAACACCACGAAGCCGACGACGTAGTTGCCGCCGACCAGAAAATTACCAAAGGATTCGATGACCTTGCCCGCCGCATCCGGCCCGGTATGCCCCTGCATAAGGATGATCCGGGTGGATGCCACGTTAAGCGACAGCCGCAGCAGCGTGGTCAGCAGCAGCACCGTGGGAAACACCGAAAAATCCAGCGGCCGCCGCGCATTCAAACTCACCAGCATCACAATCATCGCCAGTGCGATGTTGAGCGTGAACAGCACATCCAGCATGAAGGTCGGCAACGGCAGCACCATCATCGCCAGAATCAGCAGCACCAGCAACGGCACCGCCAGTCGGCCGACCGGCATACCCATCACCATCACGCCCTGTGCATTCACCCGACCACCTCATTAATCCGTTGCCCAAGCTGTTGTTGACGATCCTGCATCTGCGCGCGCATTTCCGGGCTGACTTCAGATTCACGCGCTTCCGCCAGCACCTCCTGCCAGGTCATCGCATGACGACGCAAATAGCGCCACCAGCGCCAACCCGCATCCAACGCCGCCGCCACGGCCAGCGCCGCCGCCAGCGCCAGCACGCCACGCCCCACCCAGGCAGCCATTGCGCCCAGCGCGACGTTCATCTCACTGGCGGCCAGGCTTTGCAGCCCCGGCCAGCCACTCGTCAATGCCCAGACCACCGCAACACCAGCGAGGGCCAGTTTCAAGAGTGCCAGCCCGCCGTCGAACCAGAAATCAACCGAAAACAGCCGGCCAATGGATTTAAACGGATTGGCGCGCGTCAGGTCGGCCTGGGTAGCCTGGGGCGCAAACACCCAGCCCGAGAGCACCATCGGCGCCACCAGCGCCGCAACAAAAATCGCGACGAGCACAGGCAGCACAGCCCACAACGCAGTTTGGGTTGCTTCAATAAAAATGGGAGAAAGCGGTTGCGCGGCGTGAATAAACGCCGACTCGGTCAGCGCCCGCATGGCACCAAACAAACGTGGCGCAGACCAGCCCAATATGCCCAGCGCTGCCAGCAACACCAGCCACGCCGTAAGTTCAGCAGAACGCGGCACATCGCCCGCACTTCGCGCCTGTTGCAGGCGCCGCGGACTTGCTGGTTCAGTACGGGAAAGATCAGATTCCTCGGCCATGCTCGCCTCAAATATTGGGGCAGTCTAGCATGAAGCGGCAGTGGCTTTTTGCAGTTGAACCAACAGCGGACTCCACCGGTTTCAATTGCGTTTCACCTCGGCCAGACAGGCCTCAGGTACAGCGGATGCCTTTAGCGGCACAGATCGCCCTTCACGGTTCGCCATCGTTACGGCTACAAGGTCTGCAATCGGCCATGAGCCGTCATACACAGTTGAAGAAAATCCACGTACATGAACGGCTGCAAGGAGCGTTATTGCAGCCTATCGGCCCTACCTTATCGGTCCCACCCGTCGCCACCAATCAGGTCGTAGTCAAGCTCCGACCTACGCCAGGCAGGGTATCAGTGGGTATCCTCATGGCGTCCTTGCGCGCCCTCCGCCGCAACGCGAAATAAAAACCATCCGGGGAGATAAACCAGTCGTGACTCTGCCCACCCTCCGCCCGCGCGATCGCGACGCCCTCTTCCGGTCGTTGCGTTCCGGCGTCGCCCTGCCCGCCGGCGCCCGCCATATTCAGGTTGGGCGAGACGCCGAAATTGCCGCACTCGATAAAGACCTCGACCGCATCGCCGAAGGCGGCGCCAGCTTCCGGCTGATCGTCGGCGATTACGGCTCCGGCAAAACCTTCTTCCTCAATCTGCTGCGTAGCGAAGCCATGGCGCGCCAGCTCGTGGTCGCCCATGCCGACCTCAACCCCGGCCGCCGCCTGCATGCCTCCGGCGGCGAGGCGCGCAGCCTCTATGCCGAATTGATGAAAAACCTCGCCATCCGCACCAAGTCGGAAGGCGCGCTCACCACCGTAGTGGAAAAGTTCATCACCACCGCCCTGAACGAGGCAAGAAAGGCAGATCGCAAACCCGAGGACGTCATCCACGAAAAGCTCGAAGCCTTGAGCGAACTCGTCATGGGCTACGACTTCGCAACCGTTATCGCCGCCTACTGGCGCGCCTACGAGAAAGACGACGACACCCTCAAGGCCAACGCCATCCGCTGGCTGCGCGGCGAATTCAGCGCCAAGATCGACGCCCGCGCCGCCCTCGGCGTGCGCGAAATCATCAACGACGCCGCTATTTACGACCACCTCAAACTGCTTGCCCGCTTCACTCGCCTGGCCGGCTACAAAGGCCTGCTGATCTGTCTGGACGAACTGGTCAACCTCTACAAGCTTGCCAACCCGCAGGCCCGCAACGGCAACTACGAACAAATCCTGCGCATCCTCAACGACCTCGAACAAGGCAACGTCGAAGGCCTTGGCTTCGTTCTCGGCGGCACCCCGGAATTCCTCACCGACCCGCGCCGCGGCCTGTACAGCTACCCCGCCCTGCAATCGCGCCTGGCGGAAAACCCTTTCGCCCGCGACGGCCTGATCGACCTCTCAGGCCCGGTCATCCGCCTCAACAACCTCAACCGCGACCAATTTTCCCAACTGCTGGGCAAGCTCAGCCAGCTCTACCAGGGCGCTCAACCGGCACGGCTGCTGCTGCCGGAAGCGGGCATCCCCGCCTTCATCGCCCACAGCGAACAACGCCTGGGCGAAGCCACCTTCCGCACCCCAAGAACCACCATCAAGGCTTTTGTCGGGCTGCTGGCGGTGCTGGAACAGAATGAGGAGGCGGATTGGCGGGTGTTGCTGGAGCAGACGGAAGTGGAGGTGGAGCATGCAACTGGTGATGGGGACGTCAGTGATGAACTGGCTTCGTTGACGTTGTGACGACGTGCTCAACGGTGCCGGCGACGTGGTGCGGACGACGTCAGTGATGAACTGGCTTCGTTGACGTTGTGACTGCAGTTGGCAATGTACTTTAAGTAACTTGGATATTTGACATGCGCTACTCCCCTTATCCCGCCGAGAATTACGCCCTCAGTACCACCAACTCCGGCTACCTCAGTCCCCTGGGAAAGAGGGCAGAGGATGAGGCCATCTGGAACCTGGCTTGGCTATCCATCCCCCATATCGATAGCTACCTCAAGCTTGCCCATGAGGACTTCGAAGCTTATCGCAGCCTGCATTCCGACTTCCCATTTGTTGCCCAGGTACTCATGGACGGGGACTTTAGGAGTAGATCAGAACTGCGCCAGATGCCTACCGCCCTGAGCCCCGCTGAATTCCTGGAAGCACTTACCCCCGAGTTTTACACGAGCCTGCGCTCGTATAAGCACGGCGGTGATGACTGGCTCACGACAGTCAGATATCGAGCAGAAGCAGCACAGGCCCGCATAGATATTGAGCAGTTAGCCGCGAAGGCTGAGAATGTCATGGTCGTGGATTTCAAATTACTCAACGGCAGCCAGCAACGGCTCGAAGCTGAACCCAAAACATTGGCCAACTCGCAATCTGTTGATGCCAAACTGATCAATGAATCACCAAAACCCGAGCGCGAAGACAAAGACGAAAATGAACGTTTTATTGACAACGGTGATGGCACTGTAACAGATGTTCATACAGGTCGGATGTGGATGCGCTGCGCCTTAGGACAGAGTTGCAAGGGGAACACCTGTCACGGCGAGTCGACACTATTCACATGGGGAACAGCAACTGCTCTCAGCCCTTCTTTTGCGGATTACCAGGACTGGCGTTTGCCAACTGTCGATGAGTTTGCAGAAGTCTTCGGCGATAATTCTGATCGAGCAGAAAGTAAAACTTCTTTTCCATGGCGCATATACGAAATTGCAAAAGGGGACCATGCCCCCGCTTTTTGGTCGTCCTCCGCATGGAGGAATGACCCCGGTTTTGCTGTTAGTGCATATGATCCGGTAAGGAACGATATTATCTATTGTGAAACTGAGTATTTAGATAATCCGCTTCAAGTTCTTCTGGTACGCAGCATAGAAGACACTGCCCATGCTGTCGGTGATGCAAACATATCGCCGTCCACAACTTCAAAAGTGTCCATGCCAGATCACCCGGTCGATTTGGCCGAGCTGATGGACTTGGCGGCGATGGACGAAACGCGCGCCCTGGTTTACCCAAGGCCGATACGCCACGAGGATTGCATGTACACAGTAGAACAATTTGCCCAAGAACTGAAACTCCCGCCGCACCTGTTGCTTGAACAGCTACGCGCTGCAGGCGTCAGCAAGTCGGCCGTGGTCGATACTGTCTCCGAAGCCGACAAGGCGCACCTGCTCGATTATTTGCGCAAGATGCACGGTAGCGGCGCCGAGGACGGTGAGACCAAGATCACGCTGAAGCGCAAGCAGACCGACGATATTTGCAACAAAAGCAATGTCATGGGTGAGGCTGACGCCACCGCCATGTTGTTGCGCGGTTTAGTTGAGCGATTTGATCACCTTGAAGCGCGATTCGAAATCATGATGAAACGTATCGAGTCTATTGCTCATTCTCTTTGTTCAGAGCCAACGCAATCTGCAAAAGATGTAGTGCCACAGGCTGGGACAGGCCGTATTGATGCCACCACCCTTTCAATAGAAAAGTCCTACCAAGAATTCTTGTACTGGCTAGCTGAGCAACCTTATATTGTTCTCTCTGATCTGCGTACCACACTTCTTCCGCTGAACCTTCTCCCCAACGCCGTCATCAACGACATTAACGAACGTGCTCTAGATCTGACTGGCGAACTGGCACTTGTAGAAGAAGGGGACAACGTGATTGTGCGGCAGGAAGTGCTGTTGCAGGTCATCGCCGCCTTAGAACCGAATGGGGCTAAGCTAATCTAATTCACGAATCCCGGATTAACACTGCCTACTGGCCTGCGAAAAATGCAGCGTAGACGCATGTCAGCACATGCAATATTAGACTTATCAGGAATTTCAATGACATCAACATCCAATTTTGAAACGCCCCAACCTGCGGCCGAAAACTTGTTGGCCATCATTAATAAGGAGATCATTGGCATCCAGCTTCTTTGGGAGGCATTGGACGGTTTGTTCTTTAAATTATCAGGCGAAGGCTTGGCAGTTCTGGAATCAAATGCACCTTTGTTTTTTAGGTTGATGCAAACGGCGTTCATGGAATCACTTCTGATACGCATGTCCCGGTTAATGGACAAAAAAGTCGATAGAAATTTTGAGAACCTGTGCTTGGCGAAATTGGTGGACAAAGTACCAGCCATCGCCGATGACGTAGAAGCAGTGCAGAAAATATGGAAGGATTCTGGGTTAAAAACGGCCCGTGACAAGTATTTGAGCCACAACGATCTGGCCCGATCACTAAAGGAAGAACACACGCTCAACATTCCGCTTGAACCGGCTGATATTGCCGTATTAGGGACGTTGGTAGATCATTTACGCAAGCTGAGAAAATGCGCCAATCTCAAGTTGACCAATAAGGCTTACATTGACCAGCATTTAGATGCCAAAGTTCGATATGAACTCGATGTGATGGATAAATTGCTCGTCGGTGGTGAGCAGTTTTTCAAGTTACTGCCAGACCATGAGCAAGCGTAGCCCGGATGCAGCCCGACCCGATACCCGTTGAATTCCGCGCCACGCCAGTGGCGAAGACATGGCATGAGCATGGCTGAAATTTAGGCGCGCTTCGACGCAGGGGCACTCTGCAACATGTCCGAATGGTTTGACTGGAACGGATACGCCGCACTCGTCGCCACCCTGGAGAACAAGCTTAAAGACTCCGGGGTGTTGCGTGAATGATGTACTTGGTCATCAAGACAGGAATCAAAAATGAGTCGCTTTAATCGCATCACCATCAACCCCGCGATAGTGAATGGGAACCCTGCATTCGCGGCATGCGCCTTACCGTCAAACGCGTAGTCGAGGCTGTGGCCTTGTATCCGGGATGAGCTGTTTCGGGAGTACCCCGAGCTTGATGCGGAGGATGTTCGCCAGGCGCTGGATTTCGCGGCGTGCAATCTGGATGACAGCGTAATCAAGCTCGAAGCGGCATGATTAAAGCTAAATTGATTATGTAGCCACACCTGATTTGTGGAAAAGTGAGTATCTGCACTACTTTGTTTTTTTGGAGGCTCTGCCATGCACGCCATTGAATTCGAATCCGTAGTACAAGACCGCGTCATCCCGCTGCCGCAGTCCCATCAATTGCCGCCGGGCCAGTCTGTACGCGTGGTGGTGATGTATGAGGAATTGCCGATGACGACGCAGCCCGGTATGGGCGAGCCGTCCCAAGCTTCTGCACAGATGTCGACAGCGACGGGGGAGCGGCTTGCGGCGCTTCAGCCCCATCCGGATGCAGTGCCCGATTCATCCGGTGACGCCACTGTTTCTTCGCCCTGGGACGAGGCCGCCTGGCGTCGGAAGTGGGAGCGCCCGTGACTGTTTCGCCGGAAGTCCATCTCGATACTCAGGTGCTGGTCTGGTTGTATGTCGAGCCGCAGCGTTTCTGGCCCGCTCCAGCCCGCTTGCTGTTAAATGAGGGCCGTCTGCGATATGCACCCATGGCACGGCTGGAATTGCGTTACCTGTTTGAGATTGGCCGAATCAAGGTCACGCCGGAGGTTCTGCTTTCCGAGTTGTCAGCCAAGCTGGGGGTGGCTGAGAGCGATTTACCCTATAGCCGTGTGGTGGATGCAGCGGAGCACATCGACTGGACGCGCGATCCGTTTGACCGCCTGATCGTTGCCCAGGCGATGGCCGCTGGCGCGGCGTTGGTGACCGCCGACCATTTGATTCGGGATCGCTTTCCCGATGCGGTTTGGGCATCCGCCGATCACCCTTGATCCTTCGTTAATGCCTATCTCTGATGGGGAGGGTTTCGACCGTCTCGCGCTGCCCCTGCAACGCTGGCTGTGGGAACAAGGCTGGTCCGGCCTGCGCGAGGCGCAGGCGGCGGCGCTGCCTTTGTTGCTGGATGGCGAGCAAGACATGGTGATCGCCGCCGCTACCGCTTCGGGCAAGACCGAGGCGGCGTTTCTGCCACTGTTGACGCGGTTGTGGAACGCTGGTGGACAGGGTGTTGTGCTCTATGTGGCGCCGATGAAGGCGCTGATCAACAATCAACACGAACGTCTGGGGCTGATTTGCGAGCGCATGGATCTGCCGGTTTGCCCCTGGCATGGCGATGTGGGCGAGACGCTGCGCAAGCGCTTTTTCGCCGATCCGCGCGGGGTGGTGTTGATCACGCCGGAATCGCTGGAGTCCTTGCTGTTTCGGCGCGGAACTGAACTCAATACGCTGTTTGCGGGGGGGTAGACTCTATATACCGAACAACTTCCTGGCCTGCGGAGAGTCAAGGATGATGTTTTCTCCTAACGTTCGGCAAAAATCTGTGATTACTTCGGCATTGTCTGCCCATTTTTTTTCTGGCAACTTCACTGATGTATAGAGCTCACGATCAGTGCCGCTGATACGATAGATCGTTAAAAGTCTTTCCTTTTCGTTGATCTCAATAAGGTGGCTATAAGTTTCGGCTGTCATATCAATTATTCCAAGTATCCAATGGCGGTATTGGCTGTCCGCGTAAGCATGCAGCGTAACGTTGCGAAGCAGATTGATGGCATCTAGCAGCCTGTCGGACTTGAACCCCGCCCGGCGGCGATTTCCCCAACCGGGGC
>JADMKH010000001.1 GCA_018780025.1 Thiobacillus sp. | reverse complement strand
CGCTGTCGTTCTACGGCATGTCGACCTTCGAAGGTCCGATGATGTCGCTGAAAGAAGTCAACGCGCTGTCGCACTACACCGACTGGACCGTGGGCCACGTGCACTCCGGCGCGCTGGGCTGGGTCGCGATGATCACGTTTGGTTCGCTGTATCACATGATGCCCAAGCTGTGGGACACTAAAATATATAGCCAGAAACTGATCGAGTGGCACTTCTGGCTGGCCACCATCGGCATCATTCTTTATATCGTTGCGATGTGGATTTCCGGCATCACGCAGGGTTTGATGTGGCGCACCTTCGATGAATTCGGCAACCTGCAATATTCGTTCGCCGAATCCGTGGCGGCCATGGTCCCCTTCTACGCGATGCGTGCCATCGGCGGCATGTTCTTCCTGACCGGCGCCGTGCTGATGGCCACCAACATGTTCATGACCATCCGCCAGGGCAAGCGCGAAAGCGCTGCGCTGGAAGCCAAACTGGCCGCCAAGATGGCTCATGCATGAATCAGGGAAGATAAATAATGAACTTCAACTTCAAACACGAATGGATTGAAACCAACATCGGCCTGATGGCCGTGTTGACCATGCTGGCGATCAGCGTCGGTGGCCTGGTGGAAATTGCGCCGCTGTTCTTCATCGACAAGACCATTGAAAAGGTCGAAGGCGTGCGTCCCTACACCCCGCTGGAGCAGCGCGGCCGCGATATGTATACGCGCGAAGGCTGCTACACCTGCCACTCGCAGATGATTCGTCCGTTCCGCGACGAGAAACTGCGCTACGGTCATTACTCGCTGGCGGCCGAGTCGCAATACGATCATCCCTTCCAGTGGGGCTCCAAGCGCACCGGCCCGGATCTGGCACGCGTCGGCGGCAAGTATTCCAACGAATGGCACGTCCAGCATCTGGTCGCGCCGCGCTCGATGGTGCCGGAGTCGGTGATGCCGAATTACCCCTGGCTGCTGTCGACGCCGCTGGATATTTCCGACACGGCTGCGCGCATGAAGGCGTTGCGTAAAGTGGGTGTGCCGTATTCGCTGACGCAGGCTGAATACGACGCCAACGTGGTCAAGTTTGGTGAAACCGTGGCGCGTCAACTGCACATCCCTGATGCGCAGAAGAACCTGATCGAGCAGGCCAATTTTGGCAACTACGATGGGGATCGTTCCGGTATTTCCGAGATGGATGCGTTGATTGCGTATCTGCAGGTGCTGGGCACCATGGTCGATTTCAGCAAGTACACCGACGACGCGTTCGTCAAGTACCGCTAAGCAGGACGAGGAGGCCAGGATATGGAATGGTTACTGTGGTTTTCCAGACCCGAAAACACCAAGCCGCTGGCTTTGATCATATTTTTCTTCACCTTCGTTGGCATCGTGGCTTACGTCTACGGTAGCAAGAAGCGAAGCGAAAAACTGGAGTCCTATCGCGACATCCCGTTTCTCGACGATCAACCGGGTGAAAAAAGCGATACGAAGGACACGCAATGAGCGAGCAAAAACTACAATCTCAAACTGTTCAAACCACAGGTCATGCCTGGGACGGCGACCTGCAGGAATACAACAATCCGCTGCCCACGTGGTGGGTCTACACGTTTTATGTCACCGTGGCTTTTGCCATTGTGTACTGGACTATCTATCCATCCTGGCCCGTAGGTAAGGGCTGGATCGGGGGCGCGTCGGATGTGACCTACGTCAATAGCGCCGGTGAAACCAAAACGCATAGCTGGAACACCCGTGCCCTGCTGGTCGAAAGCCTGAACGAGGCCGCGGCAGCGCAAAAGCCGTATTTCGACAAAGTGTCGTCGATGTCTTACGAGCAGATTGCCAAAGATCCGGAAATGAATGGTTTCATCATTTCTGCGGGCAAGTCTTTGTTTGCCGATAACTGCGCAGCCTGTCACCAGTCCGGTGGGCAGGGTGTGGTCGGCTTTTTCCCGAACCTGGCTGACGACGACTGGTTGTATGGCGGCTCATTCGACAAGATTCACGAAACGCTGGTTGGCGGTCGCCGCGGCTTTATGCCCGCCTTTAGTGAAGTGCTGTCCGGCGAGCAAATCGATCAACTGGCCCATTACGTGGCTAGTCTGTCCGGTGTGGGCCACGATGCGAGCAAAGCGGCGACGGGCAATATCCTGTTCCACAATGATACTGCTGCGTGTTTTTACTGCCACGCTGTCGATGCCAAGGGGCGAAAGGACGTCGGCGCACCGAATCTGACCGACAACATCTGGCTGTGGGCCAAGGTTCCTGCGGCGCAAGGCGATGCGGGCAAGGTCGCAGCCATCCGCGAGGTGATCGGCAGCGGGCTGAACAAGGGCGTCATGCCGGCGTGGGCTGGCCGTCTATCAACTGAACAGATCAAGGTTTTAACGGTTTATGTCCATGAACTGGGCGGCGGGCAATAAGGTAGCAGGCTAGCGAAGCAAAAGCCCCCGTTCACGGGGGCTTTTGCTTCGCGTTGGCGCTACTTAACACACCATGCAAACAGGCTTAGAAGACCAGCTCGGACTCTATCAGACACGCATTCCCATATTCACCCGTTCGGTGAAGGGGCGTTTCCGGCGTTTCAAAACGTCGGTCCTGGTGCTGGCCTATGCCGTCTATTTCTGCTTGCCCTGGATTCCCTGGTCGCGGCTGGATGCGCCTGCGCAGGCCGTGCTGTTTGATCTGCCAGGACGCCAGTTCCTGATATTCGGACTCACGGTTTATCCGCAGAACATCATTTGGCTGGCCTTGTTCTTGATCATTGCGGCCATTCTGCTGTTTTTCGTCACAGGGCTGGTCGGGCGGGCCTTCTGCGGCTACTTTTGCTTCCAGACGGTATGGACTGATTTTTTCATCTGGATCGAACGCGCCATTCAGGGTGAACGGCCGACGCGGGTGCGCCTGTTCCGGCAACCGTGGGATCGGGAAAAAGTCATCAAAGTGGGAAGCACGCATGCGCTGTGGGTGCTGGTCTCGTTCTGGACAGGGCTCAGCTTCGTCGCCTATGTCACCTATGCGCCGCAACTCGTGCTGGATTTTTTCACCGGGCGGGCTGCGGACGCGGCCTATATCACCACAGGATTTCTGACACTGACGACCTATGTTGCCGCAGGTCTGATGCGCGAACAGGTCTGCACGTACATCTGCCCGTATGGCCGTTTCCAGAGTGTGATGTACCAGCCCGAAACCCTGGCCGTACATTACGATGCCAAACGTGGGGAGAGCACGCATGGTCGTGCTGTCGTGCGCGTCGGGCGGGGCATCGTGACCGAGCGTCGTCGTGCGCCTGCCGACACTGCTGTGGCTGTCGAGCGCCGTCAGACCACGATGACTACAGGTGCGCGCGCGCTCGCCGAACGACACGAACAGGGCTTGGGCGACTGCATTGATTGTGGCCTCTGCGTGCAGGTCTGCCCAGCCGGAATCGACATCCGCGACGGCCTGCAATACAAATGCATTTCGTGCGGTTTATGCATCGACGCCTGCAACACCATCATGGATTCCTTCGGTTTTCCGCGTGGACTGATACGCTACGATTCGGAGTCCAATCTGGCTGCGGCCACCCAGGCACCGCCACGACTGCATTGGCGGGGCCTGAAAACCTTGGGCTATGGCGTTGCACTGATATTGATGAGCGGTTTTCTGGTCTATAGCATCAGCAGCCAGGACAGCTTCGATCGCGCTGTCAGCCAGATTCGGCAACCGCTCTATGTCGTGCTGTCGAACAATGACATCCGCAACCGCTATCAGGTCCGTATTACCAACAAGGACAAGCACACGCAGACCTACTCCATCAGCGCACCGGATTTTTCCGCTGATGCGCTGGATCTGGGGGGCTTCAGCAAAATAAGCATCAAGCCCGGCCACAGCGGTCTGGTGCAGGTCAGCGTGCGCTTGCCGCCGGCTTTGGCCGCAAAAACCGAGCGTTTCGATCTGGTGATCACCCCGCAGGGGAAACCAGCTGAAGCGCGTTCCGAGTCCGTCCATTTTGACAGTCCCAGCAGACGCCCATGAATACGATGACTACCCTTTTTGGCGGACTGGCTGCGGTGCTGGTTCTGTATGCCTTCGGTGGACTGTTCAGAAATCTGCCGCCGATGCTGCGTGCCGTACTGGCCGGCGTGGTGCCGCTGATTGCGTACTTTGCGTTCATTGTGGGCCAGTGGCCGGGGCTGGACGTGGTGGCCATGCACATTTCGGTTTTCCTTGCAGCGGCGCTGGTGCTCCACGCCTTGAACCAGTTCCGGCAGCGCGGCGCCGGCCGCATGCACTGGGCGCCCAGATTGCTGACCGGGTTTTTCATCGGCCTGGTGTTCCTCAATGCCGCACTGCTTCAAATTTCAACCAAGGGCCTGCCCGAACCGTTGGCGAGTTGGTGGCTGGGCAGCGAGGGGGGGCCGGTATACAGCGGGTTTTCCGGGGTGGTCTCGCACAGTCAGAATGCCGCCAAAGCGGTGTCGTCCGAACTCAATGAAACGTACCGCGAATCCAGACTGGGTTGGCAAGTCGAGTTCTCCGGGCTGGAGGGCACGGGTCTCAGTCGAATGATCCAGGTTCGCGTCAAGGACCGCACGGGCTTGCCAGTCGATCGGGTGGAAGCTGAATTGATCCTGCAGCGGCCGGGCGCCGCCACCCCCACGCTTCGGCTGCCCCTTGGCGCAACCGAAGCGGGTGTATATACGGGTTCGCTGAGCTTGCCAAGCACGGGCCGCTGGCTGCTTGAACTGCGGATCAAGCAGAATGGCGAGGTGCATTTTCACAACATCCAGGAATTGATCGCGTCATGAACGGCATCATGGGATTCTTGATTCTATTGTCTGGAATTTTCGTGCTGCTGATAGTCGTGGGGGTGTTCTGGTCGATCAAGAGCGGTCAGTTTGATGATCTCGAAGGACCCGCCGAGCGGATTTTGATGGACGACGACGACCCCCTGCTGCCGACGCGACGCTTGAGCAGTAAAGACGAATAAACTAAAATACGATTACTTGAACGGAGTATGCGCAATGAAACAATTTATGACTTTCCAAGGCTTCCCCATGGTGGTTGTCACCCTCATGATCATCTGGGCATGGATCAGCATCCTGTCTGTCTTGATCGGGTCGTTTTTCTAAGCGGTATTCTGGAAACGACCGCCCATGAAAAAGCCCCGTCACTGAGCGGGGCTTTTTCATGGGACTGCTAACAGCTTATGCCGGAATGAGCGCGCGCATTTTTTGCAGGGCGCGGGCTTCGATCTGGCGAATGCGCTCGGCGGACACGCCGTATTCGGCGGCCAGTTCGTGCAGGGTCGAGGCTTCGCCTTCGGTCAGCCAGCGCGCCTTGATGATATGGCGGCTGCGATCATCCAGGTCCTCCAGCGCGGTGGCCAAACCGCTATGGCGCAGGCGCTCGGTCTGCTCGCGTTCCAGCAACTGGGCCGGATTTTCGTCCGGGCTTGCCAGGTAAGTCAGCGGACAGTAGCTGTCCTCGCCGTCGTCTACGCACGGGTCGATGGAAACATCGTGTCCGGACATGCGGGTTTCCATTTCCAGCACGTCCTTGCGGCTGACGTTCAGTTCCTTCGCCATGGCGTCGGCCTGGTTGATGGTCAGGGCATTGAGCGACTGCTTCAGGCTGCGCAGATTGAAGAACAGCTTGCGCTGCGCCTTGGTGGTGGCGATCTTGACCAGACGCCAGTTTCGCAGCACGTATTCATGGATCTCGGCACGGATCCAGTGCAGCGCAAACGACACCAGGCGTACGCCGCGTTCCGGGTCGAACCGTTTCACCGCCTTCATCAGGCCGACATTGCCTTCCTGGATCAGATCGGCGTGCGGCAGGCCGTAACCCAGATAATGCCGCGCCACGCTCACCACCACGCGCAAATGCGACAGCACCAGCTGGCGCGCGGCATCAACGTCCTCGTTAGCGTGCCAGGCGCGTGCCAGACGCTGCTCATCTTCCAGCGTGAGCATGGGGTAGCGGTTAACGGTCTGAATGTAGCTATCCAGGCTGTACGCTGCAGGAATAGGTAAAGAAATCGATTGAGTCATTGCGTGTAAACCCCTTTCTTTTCGTATTTTAGCACTCCCCGTATCTGAGTGCTAAGGGCGTCAAGGGTTCCGCAGCGCCTTGAAAACCGGGAACTCAACGCGTCGCTTCAACCTGACTGAGCGTTCGGTTGACCGAAATCCAGGCGCCAAGCCAGCCAAAAATTGTGGTGAGCCCTAACACCAGGACGATTTCGGTGATGCTGGGCGGCAGCAACTGGAACGCTGAACCATATAAGCTGGCCAGATTTTCAACCGGAGCGTGCAACATCCAGCCAGCGATTGCCAGCACCCCGCCCGCAGCCATGCCGCCCAACAGTCCCTGCAAGGCGCCGAGATAAAGGAAAGGACGACGGATATAACGATTGGTCGCGCCGATCAGGCGGCTGACGTGGATTTCATCGCGCCGGCTCAAGACCTGGGCGCGGATCGCATTGCCCGAAATGGCAAGCAAGGCAATCGCAAACAGGCCCGCCAGGACCCAGACACCGGTGCGGCCAATGGCCAGCGCAGCCTGCAGGCGGTCTGCCCATTGGCTGTCGAGATGGGTTTCCGCCACACCGGGCAGTTTCTTGAGTTCATCCGAAACGCGCGCCAGCGACTCGCGTGAGGTGTCCTGAGGTTGTGCCACCCAGGCATCGGGTAGCGGGTTTTGCGTCAGACCGGCAGTGATATCGGACAGATCCTGGGAGGCGCTCAACGCGGCCAGGGCTTCGTCCTTGGGAACATGGCGTGCGTGGGCGATGTCGGCTTGTTTCAGTCGTGCGGCGATGGCCTGTTGCTGCGCTTTTGAAATGTCGGCATCCAGAAAGACGCTGATTTCGGGTTGCGCGGGCAGATTGCCCGCCAGTTGGTTGAGGTTGCCGAGTACCAGATAGAGTCCGCCCGGCAGACTGATGGCCACGCCCATCGCCAGCGCGGTCAACAGGGTGGCAACTGGTTGTGCAGCCAATCGGCGCAGCGAAGAAGTGAGGGCATGCTTTTGATGCTGAAGCCAGGCCATCATGCGGATGGCGCCTCGATCTTGCCGTGATCCAGTTGCAGAATGCGGCCGCCCAGCGCCGAAATGGCGCGGTCGTCGTGGGTGGCGATCAAGAGCGTAGTGCCGACCCGATGAAAGTCGCGGAACATGGACATGATATCGGCAGCATAGCCGGCATCGAGATTGCCGGTGGGTTCGTCGGCCAGCAACAGGGCAGGGCGGCTCACCAGCGCGCGGGCGATGCACAGCCGTTGCTGCTCACCGCCCGAAAGACTGATCGGGTTGGCTTTTTCACGATTGAGCAAGCCGACTTTATCGATCACGGCGCGCGCGCGCTTCAGGGATTCGCGGCGGTCGAAGCCGGCGATGTCGAGCGGCAACACGACGTTTTCAATCGCGCTGCGGTCGAACAGCAGTTTATGGTCCTGAAACACTAGGCCAATGTTGCGGCGCAGATAGGGCACCGCGCGGCTCGGCAGTCGGCTGATGTTCTGGCCGCTTACCGTCAGGGAACCGCTGGTGGGGCGTTCGATAGCGGCAATCAGCTTTAGCAGCGTGCTTTTGCCGGCACCGGAATGGCCGGTCAGAAAAACCAGTTCGCCCTGTTCGATGGAGAGATTGACGCCCGACAGGGCTTCGTGCCCACCGGGATAGCGCTTGGTGACTTGGCTGAAATGGATCATGCGCTTATTGCCTCAAACCGTGAAGATGGCATCGACGAATTCGTTTGCATCGAAGGGCCGCAGATCATCGACGCCTTCCCCCACGCCGATGTAGCGAACCGGGATGGGCCGGGATGGCGCTAATCGGGCCTGGGCGATGGCTGCGATGGCACCGCCTTTGGCAGTGCCGTCGAGCTTGGTCAATACCAGGCCGGTCACCCCCAGGGCGTCGTCGAAGGCCCTGACCTGCGCGACGGCATTCTGGCCGGTATTGGCGTCCAGCACCAGGAGTACTTCGTGCGGCGCACCGGGGGCGGCCTTTTCGATGACGCGCTTCACCTTTTTGATTTCTTCCATCAGGTTCAGCTGGGTCGGCAGGCGACCGGCGGTGTCGGCCAGCACCACGTCAATATTGCGCGCGCGCGCAGCCTGGATGGCATCGAAAATCACGGCGGCGGAATCGCCTTTTTCCTGGCTCACCACGGTTACATTGTTGCGTTCGCCCCAAACCTGCAGCTGCTCGCGTGCGGCAGCGCGGAAGGTGTCGCCCGCCGCCAGCAGAACCGACAATCCCTGCGCCTGATACAGCTTGGCAAGTTTGCCGATGGTGGTGGTTTTGCCGGCGCCGTTGACGCCCGCCAGCATCAGGATGAAGGGTTTGTGCGAAGTGACGTCGAGTGGCGCCTGCAATGGAGACAGCATCGCAACCAGCGCTTGTTTCAGCGCAGCTTGCAGGTCGACGGCTTCGGTCAGGCCTTCGCGCCGTACCTGCTTTTGCAGTGTGTCCAGTAACGCATGGGTAGCGTCGACGCCGATATCGGCGGTGATGAGGATGGTTTCGAGTTCATCGAACAACTCGGCATCGATCTTGCGGCCCACCCCGAACAGGCTGAAAAACTGGCCGCCCAGACGGCCACGGGTTTTGGCGAGCCCCTGTTTCAGCCGTTGTGCCCACCCCGGTCGAGCCGCCGTGGTGTCGGCGATCACCGGCGCGTCTGGCGCAGAGGGCGCAAGCGGTTGCGCTGCCGGCTGGTCGGGCGCGGGCAGTTCCGGTGCGGGTTTGGACTTGAAGAAACTAAACACGGATAAAGGCGGTCAGCACTGCTGTTTGACGGACGCTGTATCTTATCATTCAGGCAGTCGACTCCACACGGGTTTCAGCACGGTGCGGGTCGATGTCAGTTAGCGCACACATAATGAGGAGTAACAACATGCAGGGCATGTGGGGATTGGTGTTGGCGTTTGCGGTAGCCGGCGCACAGGCAGCGGTGACGGATGTGACGCTGGACAACGGCTTGCGGGTGATCGTGCAGGAAGATCATCGCGCACCGGTGATGGTGTCGCAGGTATGGTACCGGGCGGGGTCGATCGATGAATTCAACGGCACCACCGGCGTGGCCCACGTGCTTGAACACATGATGTTCAAGGGGACGAAGGCGGTGCCGCCGGGCGAGTTCTCCAGGCGCATTGCCGCTGCCGGTGGACGCGAGAACGCGTTTACCAGCCGCGACCACACCGCGTATTTCCAGCAGATGCAGAAAGACCGGCTGGAGCTGGCCCTGCAGCTGGAGGCCGACCGCATGGCCAACCTCATCATCAGCGATGAGCTGTTCGCCAAGGAAATCCAGGTGGTGATGGAGGAGCGGCGCTTGCGCACCGACGATCAGGCGCAGGCAATCGCGTATGAGCGGTTGATGGCAACCGCGTATCAGGCGCACCCATACAGTCGCCCCATCATCGGCTGGATGGACGACTTGCAGAACATGACCGGGCAGGACGCGCGTGACTGGTATGACCGCTGGTACGCCCCCAACAACGCCACGCTGGTGGTGGCGGGCGATGTGAAAGCCGACGAGGTCATTGCATTGGCCAGGCGTTATTTTGGTCCGCTGCCCGCCCGCGCGCTGCCCATCCGCAAGCCGCAAGTCGAGCCGGCGCAGATTGGCGGCAAGCGCATCGTGGTGAAAGCGCCGGCGCAAGTCCCCTATCTGCTGATGGCCTGGCATGCGCCTTCTCTCAAGGATTGGGAAAAGGACACGTCGCCTTATGCGCTGCAGATTCTGGCCGGCGTGCTGTCGGGGAATGATTCGGCGCGTTTGCAAAAAACACTGGTCAAGACGCAGCAGATTGCGGTGAACGCCAGTGCGGGATACGACGCTGTTTCGCGCGGACCGGGCATGTTCATGGTGGATGCGACGCCGGCAGCAGGCAAGCCGGTGGCAGACCTGGAGCAAGCCATACGCACGGAACTGGATCGCGTCAAACGCGAAGGGATCAGCGATTCGGAGCTGGCGCGAGTCAAGGCGCAGGTCATTGCAGGCGAGGTTTACCAGCGCGATTCGCTGTTTTATCAGGCCATGCAGCTGGGGGATTATGTGACCGCGGGCCTGCCGCCCGCAGCCTTGGCGGGGCGGGTCGGGAAATTGCGTGCGGTCACCGCGAAGGACGTGCAGCTTGCTGCGCAGCAGTGGTTGAAGGACGATCGGCTGAGCGTGGCTGAACTCGACCCACAGGTCCTGAAACCTCAGGCGAAGCGCGCAGCGGTGTCAGGAGTGCGTCATGCAAACTAAGTACAGCGTGTTCAAACTATCCTCGCCCCGGCATTTCCTGGTTGTACTGCTATTGGCCTTGCCGCTGTCGGCGCAGGCCGCGCTGACCATTCAGCACTGGACAACGCCGCAGGGCGCACGCGTGGTGTTCGTTGAAAGCCACGAATTGCCGATGCTGGATGTGGCAGTGGATTTTCCCGCCGGCAGCGCCCGTGATCCCGCGGGCAAACCGGGCCTCGCCCAGTTGACGCATGGCCTGCTGGACCAGGGTGCAGGCGGCCTGTCGGAAACCGCTATCGCGCATGGTCTTGCCGATGTGGGCGCAGTGCTGTCGGGACGTCTGGACCGCGACCGCGGTGGCATTACGCTTCGCACCTTGTCGTCGGCCCCGGAAAAGGACAAGGCGCTGGAAATGCTTGCGCGCGTGCTGCAGCGGCCCGATTTTCCGGGTGCGGTGGTCAAGCGCGAAAAGCAGCGCTTGATTGCGGGCATCCGTGAAGCCGAAGCCGATCCCGGTAGCGTCGCCAGCAAGGCTTTTTATCGCGCGCTGTACGGCATGCATGCTTATGCCCACGATGAAGCGGGCGAGATCGGATCGATTGCAACATTGACGCGCGGTGATGTGCAACGCTTTTATCGCCGTCACTACAGCGCCCCGAATGCGGTGATAGCGTTGATGGGTGACATTTCGCGGGCCGAGGCCGAAGCCATTGCAAATCGTCTGGCGGCGGGGTTGTCCCAGGTTCCGGCGCTGCCGGCACTGCCGAAGCCAGTGCCGGCAGCCACTTCAGACACACGCATTGCGTACCCCTCTACCCAAAGCCATGTGTTGATGGGCGTGGTGGGGGTGTCGCGCACCGATCCCGATTATTTTTCCTTGTATGTCGGCAACTATGTGCTGGGCGGCGGTGGCTTCGACTCGCAGTTGATGCGCGAGGTGCGCGACAAGCGCGGCTATGCCTACAGTGCTTATAGTTATTTTTTGCCGCTGAGCGAAGCCGGGCCGTTTCAGCTGGGTTTGCAGACCAAGCTTGCGCAGACCAACGATGCGTTGAAGGTGGCGCAGGCCACCCTGCGTGAATTCATCGCCAGGGGCCCGAGCGAGGCAGAGCTCGACCAGGCCAAGTCCAACCTTACCGGAGGGTTTCCATTGCGCATCGACAGCAACAAGAAAATTCTCGAATACCTGTCGGTGATCGGCTTTTATCGCTTGCCGCTGGATTATCTGGACACCTGGGTTGATCGGGTCAACGCGGTGGATGTGACTGCGGTGAAACAGGCGTTTGCCCGGCGGGTTGACCCCGACAAGCTGGTGACCGTGGTCGTGGGAGGGTCGGCAAGTGCTCGCTAAGCAGGCCGCGCCGCAACGCGCGCATGGCGTCGCCAACCGCGTGCGCATCATTGGCGGCCAGTTCCGTCGCCGGCTGCTGGATTTTCCGGGTGGCACTGGCTTGCGTCCGACCCCCGACAGTGTGCGCGAAACGCTGTTCAACTGGCTGGGACAGGATCTGCCCGGATGGACCTGTCTCGATCTGTTTGCGGGCAGCGGTGCATTGGGTTTTGAGGCGGCCTCGCGTGGCGCAGAACGGGTCATCATGATCGAGCGCGATGCCAAGGCAGTCGGGGCGCTGGAAAAAAACCGCACGCTGCTGGGTGCCTCGGCGATCACTGTTTTGCGGGCCGATGCGCTGGCCTGGCTGGCGAACAATCGCGAAACATTCGATCTGGTATTTCTCGACCCGCCTTTTGACAGCGGTCTGGCGGCGACCGTTTTGGCCGGTCTTGCGCCGCATCTCAAGCCCGGTGGCCACGTCTATGTTGAGCAGGGTTCGGCGGTGATCGCGCCGGTCGGGTTTATCATTCACCGCAGTGGGCGCGCTGGGCGCTCGCATTTTGCACTGCTCATCAAGGAGTAAGAATGCTGACCGCTGTTTATCCCGGCACGTTTGACCCCATTACACGTGGCCACGAAGATCTGGTGCGGCGCGCAGTGCGGTTGTTCGACCATGTCGTTGTCGCGGTAGCCGAATCGCGCAACAAAGGCGCCTTTTTCAGCATGGAAGAGCGCGTGGAGATGACCCGCGAAGTGCTGGCCGATGTGCCGCAGGTTCGGGTGGAAGGCTTCTCCTGTCTATTGATAGACTTCGTTGCCGGGCAGGGGGCCATCGCCGTGTTGCGGGGTTTGCGGGCAGCATCTGATTTCGAGTATGAATTCCAGCTGGCAGGGATGAACCGCAACCTCAAGCCCGACATCGAAACCCTGTTCCTGACGCCGTCGGATCAGTACATGTTCATCTCCGCCAGCATGATTCGCGAGATTGCGCAGTTGGGGGGAGACGTGTCGCCCTTTGTCCACCCATTGGTGGCAAAGCGATTAAGTGAGAAAATAAGAAAAAACTGATATAACCCGGAGAATTGCATGTCAATGCTGATTACGGACGAATGCATCAACTGCGACGTCTGCCTGCCCGAATGCCCCAACGACGCCATATCCCAAGGCGACGAGATTTATATTATCGATCCTAACAAGTGCACCGAATGCGTCGGTCACTTTGATACGCCGCAGTGTGTGGAGGTGTGTCCGGTCGACTGCATTCCGCTGAATCCGGACTATCCCGAAACCCGGGAACAGTTACAGGAAAAATTCCTGAAACTGAGCGCCAGCTAGTCAGGCCGTTCTGGCCAACCGTTCGCTGTCCAGCGTGCGGGTGATGGCCTCGGTAATGTGCCCGTTGATGCGGGCCAGGTTGTCGAGTTGCTCAACCACGGTCTCGATTGAGGCTTCGAGCTCCGCGATACGGGCATCCAGCGTTTCCGTCGCCGCATGAATACGGCTGACGCTATCCAGTCGGCGCTTGAGTTGGGTTTTATGCTCGCGTATCTGGGTTTCCATCGGCGCGATCAGCGCCTTCAGCCAGGCTTCGGTCTCGCTGTTGGCGAGTTCGAATAGCTGCACCACCTTGCTCGCCAGGGTTTCAAAAAACCGGGCGGTCAGCTGATTCTGGCCCACGGTCAGCATCCTGAACAGGGTATTGAAACGTTCTTCGAAAATGCGCTCCAACCGTGCCATTTCCTTGCGGTATTTACGCAGGCTGTGATCGGGCGGGTTGACCGCGGCCAGTCCGTGCTCATCACTGAATTTTTGATACATCGCCGTCATCATGGA
Organism: Thiobacillus sp.; assembly: GCA_018780025.1. Lineage (GTDB taxonomy): Bacteria > Pseudomonadota > Gammaproteobacteria > Burkholderiales > Thiobacillaceae > Thiobacillus. The sequence goes on along the minus strand of JADMKH010000001.1, from coordinate 875 downwards.
GCGTATTTCGCTGATGATCGACGAAGATGCGACTAGATTGCTGTCAATTTTCCGGAAGAAATGTCCCATGGATTCGCGCAGGCCATGGCTAAAACGGCTTTTTTCCATGGACTGCCGCGTATGCCGCACTTCACTGCGCAGGGTTTGCATGCCCAAACGTTTACGCATCGATTCAACCTGGGAGGCAAATACGCTGCGTAGCGCATTGAACTGTTGCAGGCCGCGATCGAAATGCTGCTTGTCCTCGTTGGCCTTGACCATCATCGCCTGGATGACATCGCGATTCTTGCCCCGCAGCCCCTGTAGCTCGTCGACCTGGTCCTGAATGTTGGCGAGCCGGGTTTCGAGGAGTTCGGTGGTTTTGATCACCACGTCTTCCACTGCAGCCTGGGTCGATTCACTGACCAGCGCCTGTTTGCACGGAATCAGTTCCTGCGTCAGCGCGGCTTCCAGTTCGGGCAGGCGGCTTTTCGCCAGCAGTTCGGAATCATTGCGTATCTTGGCCACCAGCGCTTTTTGCGCCGAGACGGGGAAGATCTGATTCGCGGGCAGCTCAAGCTGGGCCGCACTGCTGGCGACCTGTTTGGCTATTTCGGCGTCGATTTCGGCCGGGGTTTTGAGTTCGTCCCACAGGCCGTCGATCTTGTTCAGCACCACCAGCCGCGCCCGGCTGGCGCCCTGCATCGGGGCGATGTATTGGCGCCATATTTCAATATCGGATTTGGTGACGCCGGTGTCCGCCGCCAGCAGGAACAGCACCGCATGGGCGCTCGGCAGCATGTTCAGCGTCAGTTCGGGTTCGGTGCCGATGGCATTCAGACCCGGCGTATCGAGAATGACCAGCCCCTGTTTCAGCAAGGGATGCGGGAAATTGA
>JADMKH010000027.1 GCA_018780025.1 Thiobacillus sp. | reverse complement strand
TACTGGAAGCTCGGGCCGACGTTGCGCAAATGCTTGTTATCGCTGACCGGGCTGCCGCCGAGCACGCTCATGGTGTCGCCGGAGGCTTGTGTTTCACCCCCCATGTTCTCGATGTTGAACGGCCGGAAATCGGTAAATTCGATCGTATATTGGCCTGCCGGACTCGTTAATTCAGTGTTCTGGTGCACCGATCCGGTCACATCAAAATATGCAGACGTGGGCGAAAACAAATTCCAGCCGCGCAGGGTGAGGCGGGTTCCGCCGTCAGCAAAGCTGGCTTGATAAATTGCAACGCCATCGTGGATCAAGGGATGGTTTACCGCGATCGTTGCTTCACGGATTTTTTTGCCGGCGTGGTCGAACAGTTCGATGTCGCTCTCGAAACTTTTGGGCTGACCTGTCGTGTAATGCTCGATCCGGAATTGTTTCAACGCCACCGTGAAGGGCAGCTCCTGAACCAGATAGCCGTCGGCTACATTGAGGAATGCCACGTCCGCGCTGGAGCCTTCGGGGATTTGGACACTGCCGCGAAATGAAGGATTGGACGGCTTCAGGCGTGAAATGGCGGGCACCTGGCTTTGCGGGATGTCGCGCGTCTCGATTTTTTTGTAACCCAGCAGTTGCTGCACCTTGAAGATCAGGTTGCCGTCCATCAGGCCGCCGATACAGATCATCACAATGGCCGAATGCGCCAGAAAATAGCCGAGACGATTCCAGCTACCCGCTTTGGCTGCGAGCAGCACCCCGTTTTCGCGCGGCAGGTTTTTTACCTTGTAGCCCTGGCCTTCAAGGTAACGTTGCGCGCTGGCGGCGAGGGCTTCGGGTGTATGCGCCGTGTCTGCTTCGTGCTTGTGTTTGAACGCGTTCAGCGATTGTTCGGTGACATGCTCGCGAAAGCTTTTCATCTCGCGCGCGAAGTTGGGTGCATTGCGGGTAATGCAGACGCTGGTGGATGCGACGAGAAACGTCAGGATGACCAGAAACCACGCGGTGTGATAGACGTCGTACAGCCCCAGTTTTTCATACACCTCGAACCAGAACGGGCCCAGCTGGATGAGGTAGTTGTTGTAGGGTTCGGCCTGCTTGAGCACCGTTCCTATAATCGAAGCAACCGCCAATATGGACAGCAGGCTGATGGCAAAGCGCATCGAACTCATCAGTTCGAATACGGATTTGCCAAAGGAATGGGAGGAGGTATTCATATGGACGGCAATACCCTTGAAGGGCGGAAATGAAAAAAGGGTGACTCACGCCACCCTTCCATCGACTCAGGTGCGGCCGATAAGTTTACCGCAAGGGGCAGGCCGTGGTTGTAAAGCCGCTAAAGCGTCAACAACTGCGCTTTACCGCAAGCCCTGAATATAAGACGCCACAGCTTTCATGTCCGCATCCGTCATTTTGGCGGCAATGGTGCGCATCATCTTGGCGCCATCATTTGAACGTTTGCCTACACGGAAGTCGTTCAGCTGGGTGTAGATGTAATCACTGTGCTGTCCCGCCAGTCGGGGAAACTGAGCTGGAATGCCTTTGCCCTGCGCGCCATGGCAGGATGCGCACGCCGGCACCCCCGCCCCCAGTACGCCGCCGCGGTAAATTTTCTGGCCAAGCAGTGCCAGCTCCTGATCCTTGGAGGTGCCGGGCTTGGGCTGCTGGGCGCTGTAATACGCGGACAGGTTCAGCATGTCCTGCGGTGTCAGGCTGGCGACGATGCCACCCATCACTGCGTTCTTGCGGTCGCCCGATTTGAAATTGGTCAGCTGTTTGTTGATGTATTCAGCATTCAGACCAGCCAGTTTGGGGTTGGCGGCAGCAGCGCTGTTGCCATCCACCGCATGGCATGCGGCACAAACCTGGTTAACGATGCTTTCAGCAGCCTTGGGATCGCCCTTGCTGGCCGGGGCCGTTGCGGGTTCGTTGGCAAAAGCGGAAGTGGCGGCCAATACGGCAACCATAGAGACGACGAGTTTCATCAAAAGCTCCTGAAGCTTGCAAAACTTGGGAAAACGGGTAGTTTAGCGGTAACTAATATGACTGCCAAGC
>JADMKH010000315.1 GCA_018780025.1 Thiobacillus sp. | reverse complement strand
CTGGTGGTGCTGAACGACAACGACATGTCGATTTCGCCCAACGTCGGCGCGCTCAGTAATTACCTGGCGCGCATGATGTCGGGCAAGTTTTATGCGGCTGCCCGCCGCGCCGGCGAGAAAGTGCTGTCGGTCGCGCCACCGATCCGCGAACTCGCCAAACGCGCCGAGGAACACATGAAGGGCATGGTGACGCCCGGCACGCTGTTCGAGGAATTCGGCTTCAACTACATCGGCCCGATCGACGGCCACGACCTCGACGTGCTGCTGGACACACTGGACAACATCAAACAACTCAGCGGCCCGCAGTTCCTGCATGTGGTCACCCGCAAGGGAAAAGGCTACACCCCCGCGGAAACCAATCCGTGCCTGTATCACGGCGTGTCGCGCTTCGATCCTGCGGTTGGCGTGATTGAAAAAACAGGCGGTAAACCCACCTACACGCACGTGTTCGGCGACTGGCTATGCGACATGGCAGCCGCCGACACCCGGCTGGTCGGCATCACCCCGGCCATGCGCGAAGGCTCGGGCATGGTGCGGTTTTCGAAGGAATTTCCGCAACGCTATTTCGACGTTGGCATCGCCGAACAGCACGCGCTGACCTTTGCCGCGGGTTTGGCCTGCGAAGGCATCAAACCGGTGGTGGCGATTTATTCGACCTTCCTGCAGCGCGCCTACGACCAACTCATTCACGACATCGCGCTGCAAGATTTGCCGGTGATGCTGGCAATCGACCGCGCCGGGCTGGTTGGCGCCGACGGCCCCACTCATGCCGGCAGCTTCGATCTCAGCTTCCTGCGCTGCATCCCCAACATGCTGATCGCCGCGCCGTCGGACGAAAACGAATGCCGCCGCCTGCTGACCACCGCGTTCTTGCACAAGGGTCCGTCGGCGGTGCGCTACCCCCGTGGCAGCGGGGTTGGCGCAAACATTGAACCCAGTCTTGACCCGCTCGAAATCGGCAAGGGCGTGTTACGCCGTAGCGGACAAGGGGTTGCCTTGATCGCGTTTGGCAGCCTGGTCGCGCCGGCGCTGGCAGCGGCCGAAGCGCTCGACGCCAGCGTGGCCGACATGCGCTTTATCAAACCGCTGGACGTGGGCCTGCTGCGCGAACTGGCACAGCGCCATCGCCTGCTGGTCACGCTGGAGGAAAACGCAGTGGCAGGTGGTGCTGGCGCAGGCGTGGCCGAAGCATTGGCCACCCTGGGCATAACCACGCCGGTGCTTCAACTCGGCCTGCCCGACACTTTCATCGAGCATGGCGACCCGGCACGCATGCTGGCCGATTGTGGTCTTGATGCAGCGGGAATCGAGCATACCGTCCGCCAGCGGATAACCCTATTACCCGAGTAGTTTACTCAACTATTCCGGCAGTTTATACTCAGTCTAAACTGCACAAACCATCAGGAGCCTGCCATGAACCAGATTTGCGACCCCGTCTGCATGCCGGACGTACAAAGCTCGGCCGACACTCGGAAGATCGCCATCGACAAGGTCGGCATCAAGAGCATTCGCCACCCCGTACGCGTGGCCGACAAGAGCGACGGCGTCCAGCACACCATCGCCAACTTCAACATGTACGTGTACCTGCCGCACAACTTCAAGGGCACGCACATGTCGCGTTTCATCGAGATTCTCAACACGCGAGAGCGCGAGATTTCGGTCGAGAACTTTGAAGGCATGCTGCGCCAGATGGTCGAGCGCCTGGAAGCCGAGTCGGGCTACATCGAAATGAGCTTCCCCTACTTCATCAACAAGTCGGCGCCGGTATCCGGCGTGCAGAGCCTGCTGGACTATGAAGTCACCTTCATCGGGGCCATCGAAAACGGCCAGTACACCCACACCACCAGGGTCGTGGTGCCGGTGACCAGCTTGTGTCCCTGCTCGAAGAAAATCTCCGACTACGGCGCGCATAACCAGCGCTCGCACGTCACCGTCTCGGCCAAAACCAACGGTTTCCTGTGGATCGAGGACCTGGTGCGCAAAGTGGAAGACCAGGCCTCGTGCGAACTCTTCGGCCTGCTGAAGCGTCCGGACGAAAAAT
>JADMKH010000239.1 GCA_018780025.1 Thiobacillus sp. | reverse complement strand
ATCGCCACCTCGCTCACCGGCACGCGAACAGCAACGGCTTCAAGGGCTGCCAGTGCTGCCGCAGCATTACCCAGTTGATACGGGCCGGCCATGGCTGGCAGCGGCAGTGCAGGCCAGGTCAGCGAGGGTCCGCGATAAGTCCAGTGACCGGTCTCCCGCTGGATAAAATAATCACGGTTCACGCACAGCGCTTCGGCGCCAATTTCATGCGCATGATCGAGCAGGCTGGCGGGCGGCACAGCATCGGCACAAATAGCAGGCCGACCCGCCCGGTATATGCCCGCCTTCTCGAAACCGATTTTCTCGCGGGTGTCCCCGAGGTATTCCATATGGTCGAAGTCAACGCTGGTGACGAGGGCCACGTCCGCATCGAACACATTCACCGCGTCGAGCCGACCTCCGAGTCCCACTTCGAGAATGGCCACGTCCACGCTTGCTTCGATAAACTGGATCACCGCGCCCAGCGTGCCGAACTCAAAATAGGTGAGCGAGGTGTCGCCACGTGCCGCGTCGACTTTTTCAAACGCCGCGACCAGCTCAGCGTCCCGCGCATCCTGCCCGGCAATACGCACCCGCTCGTTGTAACGCAACAGATGCGGCGATGTGTAGAGGCCCGTTTTATACCCTGCGGCAAGCAGGATGGCTTCCAGATAAGCACAGGTTGAGCCCTTGCCATTGGTGCCCCCCACGATGATGAGCGGAAAATCGGGGGCAAGCCCCAAGGCATCCTTGACCTTGCATACCCGCTCAAGGCCCAGCTCGATGGTGCTGGGATGCAACTGCTCCAGCCGTGCCAGCCAGCTGGCCAGTGAATGTGCAGTGCGCGTCAACACACGTCAGGAAGCAAGCGCGTGGCGGCCCATCATCATCGCCAGCATGGTGGCGAGTTCATCGCGCATCGCGCGGCGATCGATGATGCGGTCGATAGCGCCCTTGTCGACCAGAAACTCAGCGCGCTGAAATCCCTCGGGTAGGGTTTCGCGTACCGTTTGCTCGATCACGCGCGGACCGGCAAAACCGATCAAGGCATTGGGTTCAGCCAAATTCAGGTCGCCCAACATGGCGAAACTGGCCGACACGCCGCCCATGGTGGGATCGGTCAGCACCGAAATGAAGGGCAAGCGGTGACGCGACAATTGTGTCAAGGCAGCCGAGGTTTTTGCCATTTGCATCAGCGAAAACAGCCCCTCCTGCATACGAGCGCCGCCACTCGCAGAAAAGCAGACGAAAGCCGAATTCGACTCGATCGCGGCCTCCACGCCCTGAACAAAGCGCTCTCCCACAACCGAGCCCATCGAGCCGCCCATGAACTTGAATTCAAACGCAGCCACCACGACGGGAACAGCCTTGATGCTGCCGCCCACCACGACCAGTGCATCGGTTTCCGAAGTGCCGGACTGCGCATCTTTCAAACGCTCAGGGTATTTTTTGGTGTCCTTGAATTTAAGGGGATCGAGCGGCGTCACATGGGCGCCGATCTCGTGCTGCCCTTCCGGGTCCAACAGCATCGCAAGACGCTGGCGCGCGCCAACCCGATGGTGATGGCTGCACTTTGGGCACACTTCCAGATTGCTTTCCAGGTCTGCCCGGTACAACACTTCCTTGCATGCCGGACACTTGGACCACAAGCCTTCCGGCATGGATTTTTTATCCGCCAGCGCTCGCCGCTTGATTTTTGGCGGCAATATTTTTTGGAACCAGCTCATTGTTTTCTCCGCTGCTTGAATTGTGTCAGCTTATTTAGAAGCCGCGTCCACGCCCCGGCGCAGGTCCTGCACCAGCGCTTTAACGCGATTGATCACCTCGTCTTCGGGCGAGGTTTCGATTTCGTTTACGATGCGACTGCCCACCACCACCGCATCGGCAATGCGAGCCACCGCTTCGGCCGTTGCCGCATCGCGAATGCCAAAGCCTACGCCTACCGGCAGTTCGCAATGGCGACGTATGGTCGCGATTTTACGCGCGACCTCTTCGGTATCGAGATCCGCTGAACCGGTCACGCCCTTCAATGACACGTAATAAATGAACCCCCCTGCCGCTGCCGC
>JADMKH010000141.1 GCA_018780025.1 Thiobacillus sp. | reverse complement strand
CGCCGGGCTGGTCGGGCACCCCGACCACGGTGATTTTGGCTTCGTCGCGGTTGAATGCAATGCCGGAGATGATGGCCTGTTCCATTTTTTCGTCTTCCTCGAATGTGATAAGCGTGCCGTCGCCTTCTTCCTGAAAGCTGGACAGTACCCGCAGTTTGACCTTGTATTTGCCGGCGAATTCGACCGAGCGGATTTGCAGCACCTTGGAGCCGAGGCTGGCCATTTCCAGCATTTCCTCGAAGGTGATGGTTTTCAGCCGCCGTGCGCTGGGCACGATGCGCGGGTCGGTGGTGTAAACGCCGTCGACATCGGTATAAATCTGGCATTCGTCGGCCTTGAGTGCGGCGGCCAATGCAACACCGGTGGTGTCCGAACCGCCACGGCCCAGCGTGGTGATGTTGCCGTGTTCATCCACGCCCTGAAAGCCTGCCACCACAATCACGTGGCCGGAGTCCAGGTCGCGTCGCATTGGGGTTTCGTCGATGCTGAGGATGCGCGCCTTGGTGTGGGCGTCATCGGTCAGGATGCGCACCTGTGCGCCGGTGTAGCTTTTGGCCTTCAGCCCCAGGTCCTTGAGCGCCATCGCCAGCAGGGCAATCGTGACCTGCTCGCCGGTGGAGACCAGCATGTCCAGTTCGCGTGGATCGGGCTGCGCCTGAATCTGCTTGGCCAGGCCGATCAGCCGGTTGGTCTCGCCTGACATGGCCGAGAGCACCACCACAACCTGATGCCCAAGCATTTTGAATTTGGCGACGCGTTCCGCCACTGCGCGGATGCGTTCGACGTTGGCGACTGAGGTGCCGCCGTATTTTTGTACGATGAGTGCCATGATGGTTTGTATGAAATTAAGCGCTGGATTTTAATGGATTACCGGGTAAAGAGCGCAATCGACTCGACGTGAGCCGTGTGCGGGAACATGTTGGCAACCCCCGCTGCCTCAAGCCGGTAGCCTTTGGTGTGACAAAGCTCGCCGGCGTCGCGGGCCAGGGTGGCCGCGTCGCAGGAAACGTAAACAATGCGGTGCGGCGCACCGCTGTCCGGCAGGGATTTGACGAGTTCGGCGGCACCACTGCGCGGCGGGTCGATTAGCAGCTTGTCGATGTGGCCGAGGGTGGCAAATTTCTCCGGCGTCATTTCGAACAGGTTGTCGACGACAAAATGCGCGTTGGGCAGCTTGTTGCGCAGCGCATTTTCACGCGCGCGGGCAACCAGTTCCGGGCTCCCCTCGATGCCGAGCACGTCGGCGCCGCTGGTTGCAATGGGCAGAGAGAAGTTGCCCAGCCCGCAAAACATATCGGCGATGCGTTCGCCAGCCTGCGGTTGCAGCAAGCGCATCGCGCGGCTCACCAGCGCGCGATTGATAGCGACGTTGACCTGGGTGAAATCGGTAGGTCGGAACGGCATGGTAAGACCGAACTCGGGCAGGCTGTAACTCAATTCGGGGGCGATGTCGGGCCAGAAGGGCCGCACGGTATCGGGTCCTTTTGACTGCTCCCAGACTTGAATTTGGTGCTGTTCGGCGAAGCTGCGCACGATGGCCCTGTCGGCGTCAGACCAGGGCTCAAGCAGGCGGAACAGCAGCACGGTGATGTGTTCGCCCACCGCGACCTCGACCTGCGGGATGCGGGAGGCATTCGACAGGTGCACCATCATTTCGCGCAGCGGCTGGATCAGTGCCGACACGTCGGGTGTGAGCACTTCACAGCTCGACATGTCGGCGATGAAGCTGGAACGCTTTTCCCGAAAGCCCACCAGCACGCCGCCTTTTTTGTCGACAAACCGCGCGGACATTCGGGCCCGGGTGCGATACGCCCAGCTGGGGCCGTGCAGGGGACGCATCACGACATCGGGCGTGACCTTGCCGATGCGGGCAAGATTTTCTTCCAGCACGCGCTGCTTGGCCGCGACCTGTGCGCTGGCTTCGAGGTGCTGCATCGAGCAGCCGCCGCAGCGGCCGAAATATTGGCAGCGGGGCGTGGTGCGCTGCGCGCTGGCTTTGAGGATGGAGACGGCGTGGGCCGAGTTGTATTTGGCGTGCTTGCGATAGACG
>JADMKH010000192.1 GCA_018780025.1 Thiobacillus sp. | reverse complement strand
CGCGGTGTTGCTGACGACGCTGGTGACGCCTTCGGATGCCGATTCCTGGAAGAAGGTCCATGGCATCAGCGCAGCAAAAACCAGAATCGGATAGGGAATCTCGCCGCTTTCGATGCCGACAAAGCTCTTGACCAGGGTGAAGATCAGCATCAGCGTGATGGGCTTGATGACAGCCCAGGCGATGCCCAGATAAGCCTGCTTGTAGCGCAACGCGATGTTTTTCCACGCCAGCGTCGCCATCAATTCGCGGTAGTCGTAAAGGTTTTTGGCAAGAGTGAGCATGGGCTTATGCGAGGGCTGGTTTCGGTGTGCCGGACTGTTGGGCGTTTGTCGGATATGTCGGGATTGTATACGCCTGTTTGCGGCTTGCCGGGGCGGTTGGGCGGATTAGGCCGGCATGCCCGGCCCTGCCCGGGGTGGGCAGGTGGTGTTTTTCAGACAGAGGGGGCGGGATATGGGGTCGCATGGGCGGTTTATTGTATGTGCCGAAGGTGACAGCAAGGGGTGTGCCATGTGGATTTCGTTCAAACCCCATAGCCGATCTGAATAATATTCAATCTGGAGTAAGAGTTGACGTTGGCATTCCAGTGCATGGGTGTGGGGGCGGCTGGCCGTATGCAAGTGCCAGAGTCCGCCCTATTGATCCGGCACGTATTAAACGGGATTGTATGTGTAGGTCGGCAATACTTTGCCGACAGCCGCAGCGTGCGTCGGCAAGGTATTGCCGACCTACTCCCTCTCTCGGATAAATGATGCCGGATCAATAAAAAGGCGCGTTGCGGCGGCGGGCGATGAAAGCGACCCGGTTGCGATAGAACGGTGCGGGCAGTCGAGATTTCCACCGCCAGACCCGGCTCAGCCTCCGATGCGGACGCTGCGGCGGCGGGTGACGCGATCAACCAGATTGCGATAGAGCGGGGCGGGGAGCAGGCTGGCGACAAGGTGCTTGAAATCGCCGGCTTTCCAGTCGGCCTTGCGGAAGGCGCGGCGAAAAAGGCGGCGAGCGGATTCGGTGTCGTTTCGCCAGTGGCTGCGATAGGCTTCGCGCAGCAGGGGGCCGTAGATCAGCTCGTTCAGGTGGGCAGGCGTAAAACGCGCAACGAGTTCGGGGTGATGGCGGGCCAGGTCGTGGCGCACGGCAACAGCATCAAATACTTGCTGCCAATGCGGAATGTGGGCGTTGCCACGCGGATAGAGGCGGTAAAACGCCAGTACGTCGGGTATGCGCACGAGTCTGGGGCGGCGCGCAAGCATTCTGAGCCACAGGTCGTAGTCCATGGCGGTGGGTGCGCGTTCGGAAAACCCGCGCAGTTCGTCGATGAGATGACGGGCGATCAGCACGCTGTTGATCGGCCAGGGCGTGTGCTCGAGAAAATAAGCGACCGCCTCGTTCGATTCGAAATCGGGGGGAACGATCGGGTTGGGGTCAGTCGATGCGACACCGATTTTCTGCCAGCTGCAATAGGCAAGGTCGGCGTTTGCCGCGATGAGCGCATCGTGCATCAGGCGCAAGGCGTCAGGGTGCCAAGTGTCGTCGGCGTCGAGAAAGGCGATGTAATTGCCGTTCGCGTGGCCGAGCGCCTGATTGCGTGCGACAAAGGGACCGGCACGGTTCTGGTAGATGAGGGTGAGGCGTTCGGGATGCCCGGCGGCAAGGCGTTGCAGAATTTCGGTCGAGCCGTCGGTTGAGCCGTCGTCCACCACGATGAGTTCAACATGCGGATAGCTTTGCCCGAGCACACTGCTTATCGCCTCTTCCACATAGGGCGCGGCATTGTGGCAGGGCATGACAATGGAAATCAGCGTGGGGTTGAAGTTATCCATTGGTCTCGTGGCGTTGAACCGCGCGCGTGAGATTGAGCGTCAGCACATCCTGTGCATCCGGGTCGCTCACGAGTTCTGCTACGGTTACGGGGTTTTTTTGCCTGATCCGCGCCAGGCAGCGTCGCAGGGATTCAAGCTTTTGTTCGATTACCTGCCGATCCATGCCTGTCTCCGTTCAGCCAGGATGCGATTGCGATAGGGCAGAAAATCGGCTGCGTCGAACAGATGGCGGCT
>JADMKH010000076.1:664-14866 GCA_018780025.1 Thiobacillus sp. | reverse complement strand
CAAACACTGACTTGATCGTGTTCAGGAGGTGACCGCAGGCCATGTCGGCCATGAGACGATTTAGTTGCTGCGGTACATGGAATCCCGGTTGAACGGATAATTCGGCTGAGATCCTTCGACCCCCTTGCCTGCCAGCACTTGCCACAGTTCCATCCAGCCATGGTCGAAGGCATGGGCTGACCCGGCCATGTAGATGCGCCAGATGCGATATTTCTGTTCGCCTATGAGTTGCCGGGCTTCGTCGGCATGGTCTTCCAGTCGGCTGACCCAATGCCACAGCGTTTTACCGTAATGGGGCCGCAGGTTTTCCTCATCCAGGCATTCGAGGCCGCTGCGGGAAGCCGCACGCAATACGTCCGAGGCATGCACCAGTTCACCGCCCGGAAACACATAGTCTTCGATGAATTCGGCAATGCCACTACCGAGTCCGATTGCATCGGGTTCCGCGGTGGTGATGCCGTGGTTGAGCACCAGCCCGCCCGGCTTGAGCAAGGTTGTGATCCTGTCGAAGTAAGCCGCCAGATTAGCCTGGCCTACGTGCTCAAACATACCCACACTGGCGATTTTGTCGTAAGCGTTGGATTCCTGCATGTCACGATAATCCATGGTGCGCACGTCTACCCGCCCGGTCAGACCCAGCGCTTCGATCTGCCGATGCACATACGCATGTTGATCGTCCGACAGCGTAATGCCGACTGCCTGCACACCATAATGCTGCGCCGCATGCAGAATGAGTCCGCCCCACCCGCAGCCGATGTCGAGAAAGCGTTCGCCCGGCTGCAGATTGAGTTTGCGGCAAATGTGATCGAGCTTGGCCTTCTGCGCGGCGTCGAGGCTCAGGTCCGGGGTCTTGAAATAGGCGCAGGAATAAACCCGCTGCGCATCCAGCCACAGGCCATAAAAATCGTTGGAAACATCGTAGTGATACTGAATGTTCTGGCGATCACGGGTACGGGTATGACGCCACCATTTCCAGCTTTCAGAACCGGTCTTGGGCGTCAGGCCGCCTGCATTGCACAGTCGCTCGCCCAGCGCCAGAATGTCACGGGCATTGCCCTCCAGGTCCAGTGCCCCTTCAACATAAGCGCGCGCCAACGCGCCCAGGTTGGGGCGCGCCAGCACCTTGAGGCTGGCCAGGCGATTCAGACGTATGCGTACGGCGGCCAGTGCGTCCTGGCCCATGTGCTGTCCGTTCCATAATTCAACTGCCAGAGGCAGGCCGGAAGACTCCAACCGCCGACGCACCCGATGAACCAGCAATTGATCCAGCATCGCACCCTCCTCAAGAACGGGCGGTGCGGAGAGTCCACCCGCCAGCCTTGACTTTAGGTCAAGTCAAGCACTATTGCCATGCGGTTATTGCCTGCCAGCGTCATGGGTTCCACCGGGTAGGCGTCCAGTTCGATACCCATACGGATCGGGCTACCGGCCTTGGCGGCGGCGATTGACGTCGCGTCCAGCTCAAATCGCAGAAAATGCACCGCCGACGTTTTTTCGGCGTTCTCGCGTTCCATGTCTTCGTCGGCAATCGCATACACGCGAGGCTGCTCGGCCACCTGCACCCACACCCGGTCCTCAATGCCCTTCAATTTTTCCAGCGCCACCTTGCGCTCGTCCGGGTCGGAATACTGGATCATCATCGTCGCTTTCCAGTTGGTGCCGTCCGGCACCAGCGGGTTGTAGGCATCGAGCTCGTCCTGGATTCCGGCATCCTCGAACGTGCGCTCTGCGCGCAGCATTTCCTGAATCTGGTAACGCATGGTTTTTTCGTCTTCGAAAATCAGCGTGACGTGATCGCCCAGTTCGACCATGCGGTTTTTCTTGTGCGCCATGATTTCAGCACGCAAGGTGGTACGCACCTTGGCGTAGCCTTCCAGGGTCATCAGGCTGTCACGGGTAATGTGCGGCATATTCATCTCCTAGCTAATCCTTGATAAATGATTCATTCCAGGCCGTAGGCCATGCGCAGCAGCGTGATCGGGTGCTGTTTCTGCGCCGTGGTTTCGCCCATGCCCTGCAGGATGTGGCGTGCGGCAATCGCGCAATCCGAGCTCACGTAATCGGCTTGCGGTTCGGCCATCTGGCGGAACACCGGCTTGCCGATCTTCATCGACTTGTCGAAATACTCGCTTTTCACACCCCAGGTGCCGTCGTGGCCCGAGCAGCGCTCGACCAGCGTCACCTTGGCACCCGCCAGCTGCAACGCGTCGCGCGTCTTGTTGCCGATATTCTGCACCCGCTGGTGGCACGGCACGTGATACGCCACCTTGCCCAGCGGCGCGGCGAAACCGGTGTTCAGCAGGCCATCGACATGGCGCGCCATCAGGTATTCAAACGGATCCCACATCGCCTCTTTCACCGCCTGCACGTCGGCGTTATTCGGGAACATCAAGGGCAGCTCCTGCTTGTACATCAGAGTACAAGAAGGCACCGCCGTCAGGATCGCGTAGCCTTCCCTGGCGAGTTTGGCCAGATGTGGAATATTGGCTTGCATCAGCTTTTCCACCGCCTCCAGATCACCCAGCTCCAGCTTGGGCATGCCGCAGCAGGCCTCCTTTTCCACCATCACCGCCGGAATTTCATTGTGCGCCAGCAACTTCAGCAAATCGTGGCCGATGCCCGGCTCGTTGTAGTTCACATAACAGGTGGCATAGATCGCCACCTTGCCGGGCGTGCGCTGGCCGGGCTTCACTTCAAATCCGCCTTGCGGCTTGGCGGTGGAGCGGAAAGTAGCGCTGTCGTACTCCGGCAGGTTCCGGTCGGCATGGATATGCAGCACGCTGTCGACCAGATTGCGAACCGGTTTGCTCTTCAGGCTCGCATTCACCATCTTCACCACCACGGGTATCGACGCGAGTTTGCCCATCGCGTCGGTCGAAGACAACAACTTGTCGCGGAACGTCGTCCCGCCTTTCTTGAATTTGACAGCCTTGGCACGCAGCATCACATGCGGAAAATCGATATTCCACGGATGCGGCGGCACATAGGGACACTTGGTCATGTAGCAGAGGTCGCACAGATAGCACTCGTCGACCACCTTCATATAGTCCGCCTTGGCAACGCCATCCACCTCCATCGTCGACGACGCGTCCACCAGATCGAACAGCGTCGGAAACGCGGTACACAGCGACACGCAGCGGCGACAGCCATGGCAGGCGTCAAACACGCGCTCCATCTCATGATGGAGCTTCTCTTCGTTGTAGAAATCCGGATTTTTCCAATCCAGCGGGTGGCGGGTGGGGGCTTCGAGACTGCCTTCGCCTATGCTCATGCGAACTCCAATTCAGACTGGGTATAAATGTAAAACGGGATTAAAAAAAGCGGGCCGAATCCGACCCGCTTTTTACCTGCGCGAAATTATGCGTCGAGGCTGTCCAGCGTCTTCTGGAACTTGTTGGCGTGCGAACGCTCGGCCTTGGCCAGCGTCTCGAACCAGTCGGCAATTTCGTCGAAACCTTCACCGCGTGCATCCTTGGCCATGCCGGGATACATGTCGGTGTACTCGTGGGTTTCGCCTGCAACTGCAGTCTTCAGGTTGTCAGCGGTGGGGCCAAACGGCATACCGGTAGCGGGGTCGCCGCATTTTTCCAGATATTCCAAATGGCCGTGCGCGTGGCCGGTTTCACCTTCAGCAGTCGAACGGAACACCGCAGCCACGTCGTTGTAGCCTTCCACATCGGCCTTTGCTGCGAAATAGAGGTAACGGCGGTTTGCCTGCGATTCGCCGGCAAAAGCGGCCTTCAGATGGTCTTCGGTTTTCGAACCTTTGAGTTGCATAACCTGATCTCCTTGGTTAAATGGACATGCTTTGCAGCACTGAGTTTTTCATCGCCCTCCTGCGTCTGGCCAGTGATTCATACCAGACAGGACAGCAGCTGAAATCCGGTTTTTAGACTAAGTCTAATACCTGAACGAAGATTAAACCTGCTCCGATCACGCTGTCAACCACGTATTCAGGCCGCCCAATGTTTTCAAAGGCTTCCGGGCGCCTTGGGGCAAAAATCCATCAGACAAAAGCGAGGCAACCGGGAGACTGGCATGGAATTCGCACCATTCAGCGTGTTCGCCCCCGCAAATCCGAGTCTTGATCATGACCCACCCCGCCGCACCTAGCGACATTGTTGAATCCGAACTGGAAGAGATGCTGCAAACCATCATCGACGCCCGCTGTGGATTGTCGGCAATTCATCAACTATTAGATGGTGCGCTGACAATGGCCGACATCCGTGCCAGGTTCAGCGAATGGCAGGCCACGCAACCCCCGCCTAAACCAGACCACCCAATCAGGTAGCCTGCCCATCCCGCCGGTTAAGGGGCATCAAGCCTCCCGGCCTGGAAGTGACCATGGTGCTATCGTGTTGCACACGGTTCGTAATCATTGGAGCATAGCGACCGCTTTATCCGCCTTGCATACCGCGACCGCGCTTCCCACGTTACACTCTTGGGTCGAAGGAGACCCGCCATGAGCTTTGACAAAACCAAAACCGACGCCGAATGGCGCGCTGAACTGAGCCCCGAGCAATATCGCATTCTGCGCGAGCACGGCACCGAACGGGCGTTTACCGGGGAATACTGGGACAACCACGAAACGGGCGAATACCGGTGCGCGGCGTGCGGCGAACCGCTGTTTGAATCAGACACCAAGTTTGATTCCGGCACCGGCTGGCCGAGCTTTTATCAGGCGCTGAATGCCGATGCGGTGGCAGAAAAACACGATGTCAGCCACGGCATGGAACGCGTGGAAGCCTTGTGTCGCCATTGTGGTTCGCACCTGGGGCATGTTTTTCCCGATGGCCCAGCCCCCACCGGCCTGCGCTTTTGTATCAACTCGGCCTCGCTGAACTTCAAGAAAAAGCAGGACTGAGCCTTGCATATTTTTGATGCGCAGATTGCTGCGATTACGCCGGCCACGCCCAGCATCCACGCACTGCGGCTGACGATAGCGGATGCGCGCTTTCGCTTTCTGCCCGGCCAATGGGTGGATCTCGGCGTGGATATAGACGGCGTGGCGCACACCTCGGGCTATTCGATCACCACGTCGCCGGTGCACGCAGGCGAGATCGAGTTGGCGATCAAGGCCAGTGCGCGGCACCTGTTGTCGCGCTGGGTGCACGAGCGCGCCCGGGTGGGCGACCGCGTACGCGTGACGCAAGGCCAGGGGCCGTTTGTGTATTTGCCGGAGATGAGCGACAACGTGGTGCTGATTGGCGGGGGAGTGGGCATTACGCCGCTGCTATCGATCTTCCGGCATGTGCGCGATGCGGGCTTGCCCACACAAACGCATCTGGTTTACAGCGTGTCGAAAAGCAGCGAAATCCTGTTTTACGACGAACTCGTTGCGGCCGCCCATGCACACGACAACCTGCATGTAAGCATTACGGTGACCCAGCCCGATGCCACATGGCATGGCCTCACCGGCCGCATCGACCCGGTAAAGCTGCATGCGCTGGATGTGCCGGACGACACGCTCTATTACCTGTGTGGCCCCAAAGGCATGGTCGAGGACATGAGCGCATTGCTGCATGATCTGGGTGTGCCGATGAGCCGCATCATTTTCGAGAAATGGTGGTAGGCCTTTGTTACTGTCGCCAAGCCCTGCGGCTAAACTACGCTTGTCGTTCAACATGCTGGCCTGACCTTTGGATAACCGTACCCGGAGACTTTCATGCGAATCGCTGCCCTGCTCATCACTGCCTGTTTAACGCTGACCGCCCATGCAGGTCCTCAGGATTCTGTTAAGCCCTACCCGGCAAGAAAGATTGCGCCCGACACGTGGGTAATCACCGGCCCGCTGGGCGAACCTTCTGTTCAAAACCAGGGTTTCATGAACAATCCCGGCTGGATCATCGCGGGCGATCAGGTTGTGGTGATCGATCCCGGCTCCAGCGTTCAGGCCGGACGCATGGTGGTTAACGCCATCAAAAAAACCACCGGACTCCCGGTTACGACTGTCTACAACACCCATATTCACGGCGACCACTGGCTGGGCAACCAGGCGATACTCGATGCCTGGCCCAAGGCGGTGCTGATCGCCCATCCCGACATGATCGCCCAGGCAAAAGCCAGCGAAGCGGAAAGCTGGGTCAGGCTGATGGACCAATTGACCCGTGGCTTTACCAAAGGCACGCGTGCGGCAATCCCCACTGTCGCCACCTACGACGGTATGACCTCCAGGATCGGCACGCGCGCGTTCAAGGTGCATTCGTCCAACGATGCCCACAGCAAGACCGACATCATGATTGAGGTCGACAATGGCGTGCTGTTCACGGGAGACAACGTGCTGAACGGGCGCATTGGCCGTCTCGATGACGGGACATTCAAAGGCAATATCCGGGCGATCGACAACGGTCTCGCAACGCAGCCCAAAGTGGTGGTACCGGGTCATGGGAAAGCGGGTGGGATAGCTGTCCTGCAAGCCCAGCGCGATTATTTCCAGACGCTATACGACACCGTCAAAGTGGAATACAACGCGGGTAAAAGCGACTTTGAAATGAAGCCGGTCGTGGCGAAAAAACTGGCGGCGTACAAGAACTGGAACGGGTTCGATGCCGCACTCGGCAGGCTCATCAGTCTTGCGATTCTGGAAATAGAGCAGGAATAAAACCCGGTGAACGCAGTCATCGGACTGTGTCATTCACGCGTTAATCAATCGATCCGCCGTGACACGCTGGCCACGTGTCCGGGCCGCCATTCGCCATCCAGACTCACCCACTCAACGCGTTCTCCCTGCATTCGAATCACGCCGGGGAGACGGTTATTGCCGGTGTCGGAAAACTCAAAACGATAGTCACGCTGAAACACCAGTTGCCCGCTGCTGTTGCGCGCAAACCGGGTCCGGCTCAGGGCCACACTGTCGTCCAGGAACTGCAATTCCGCTTCGGCACAGCTGCGGCGACCCACGGCTATGGCCTGCTCGCGTACCTGCATGCCGGCATACCAATACCAGGCCAGTGCGCCGAGCCCTGCCAGCAGGACGATCTCCCAGCTCACTACTCGGCCGGGTCAGGTTTGACCGGCGTGCGGAACAGCGCCGCCACCTGCCGCTTTGGTGGACGCCGGTCCGATTCGGGTGCACTGGCGGCACGTGTCGAATCGCGCGGCACATAAGGGGCATCGAACAAGGCATCCCGCGCAACCGCAGGCTTGACACGCGGCGCGCGGCGCGCGGCAGGAAGCTCGGTTGCCGGCTGTTCGGTCGGGCACTCAGCCGGACGGTCTACCTGACGGCTCGACTGCCGCGGCTCGCGCGACTGAAAGGCTGGCACATCGGCCGCACCAGGCTCAAAGCCGGGAACGATGACGGCGTCGATACTGCGATCGAGCAGCTTCTCGATGTCCTTGAGATAACGCGTTTCGGACTCGCTCACCAGTGAGATCGCCTCGCCCTTGGCCCCCGCGCGGCCGGTCCGGCCAATACGGTGAACATAATCTTCAGGGTTATGCGGCAAGTCGTAATTGATGACGAAAGGCAGTGCTTCGATATCGATTCCGCGTGCGGCGACGTCGGTCGCCACCAGCACGCGTATGCTGCCGGCCTTGAACGCGTCCAGCGCCTTCATGCGCTCCTGCTGGGTTTTATCGCCATGAATCGCGTCGGCATGCAGCCCCAGCTTGTTCAGTTCGTTGGCGAGCCGATTACAGCCGAGTTTTGTTCCGGTAAACACCAGCACCTGGCTCAGGTCGCGGGTCTTGACCAGATGCACCAGCAATTGCCGCTTGCGCTCGTGGTGAACCGGGTGCACCACCTGGGTGACCGTGACGGCCGTTTCATTGCGCGCCACTTCGATAAAGGTGGCGTTATTGAGAATTTTATCGGCCAGCTTGCGGATTTCTTCCGGGAAGGTGGCCGAGAACATCATGTTCACCCGCTGCGCCGGCAGCAGTTCAACAATGCGCTTCAGGTCGGGCATGAAGCCCATGTCCAGCATGCGGTCGGCCTCGTCGAGCACCAGGGTGTTCACCTGATTCAGCATCAGTGTCTTGTTCTGTACATGGTCAAGCAGGCGACCGGGGGTAGCCACCAGAATTTCGACGCCCGCTTTGAGGATGGGAATCTGCGTATTGATGTTGACGCCGCCAAACACCACCAGCGAGCGCAACGGCACATGCTTGCAATACGCCTTGACGCTTTCCTCGACCTGAATGGCAAGCTCGCGCGTGGGGGTCAGGATCAGCGCGCGGATCGGATGCTTGGCCGGCGAGGTGCCGTTGTTGGCAAACGGCAGCAGACGCTGGATCAGCGGCAGCGCAAATGCCGCCGTCTTGCCGGTACCGGTTTGTGCTGCGCCCAGAATATCGCCCCCCTGCATGGCCAGGGGAATCACCTGTTCCTGAATCGGCGTCGGTGTCGCATAGCCCATGTCGTCGAGGGCACGCAGGATGTCGGGCGCAAGCCCGAGTTCAGCAAAAGTCGTCAAAGCGCTATCCAATTTAAATGCTGACCCAATCAAAGCCCGTCGCCTGACAGGCCACACGAACCTCATCGTCCGTGCAATTCAAAACCTGGGCCAGTGCGCCCTGCGCCAGCGCGTTGGTGTTGTTCTTGCGTGAAACATGCGCAGCCATCACGTGTTGCAGTTTGTCATGCATCAATTTAGTCAGCAGGGCCGCCGACTGGGCGTTTTCCAGATGGCCAAAGCGCCCGCCCACACGACGCTTCAGACTCACCGGATAAGGCCCGTTTTCCAGCATTGTTGCGTCGTGGTTGCATTCCAGCACCATCGCATCGACGCCCGCAAGCATCGTCTCGATGTGTGGCGTGCTGCACCCCACATCGGTCAACACACCCAAGCGCCGGTTGCCATCGCCGAACACGTACTGAACGGGCTCACGCGCATCATGCGGCACCGGAAACGGCTGGATCTCCAGGTCATCGACTGCAAATACCGCATGGCTATCGATCACCTGCACGGCCACGCCATTGAGATCCTGCGCCATCGCCAGCGTGCCGGCGGTGAGCCACACCGGCAGCTTGTGTTTGCGTGCCAGTCGCCCCACCCCGCCAATGTGATCACTGTGCTCGTGGGTGACCACAATGCCCGCCAGATCGGAAACCTGCAAACCCAGACGCGCCAGACGCGTCACGCTGTCGGCCAGGCCAAAGCCGCAGTCCATCAGCACCCGGGTGGAGCCGGCCTCGACCACCAGGCCGTTGCCCTCGCTGCCGCTACCGAGGCTGGCAAACCGCATCAAATACTTTCCCGCATTACTTCAGCTCTTTTTGCAGCAAGTTGAGTATGCGCGTCTGCGTTGTGGCATCGGCTGCTTTGCCGTCTGCGCCGCTGACGTTGACGCGGCTCTTCTCGCCGGCATCCTTGACCACAATCTGCAACTGCGGCGAAGTCTGGTCTTTCTTGCTGCGCCAGAAGGCAAACTTGGCAAGCAGGCCGGTATCCGCTTTGCTGTTGTTGTCGACTTCGGGATCGATATAACGAACGAAATACACGCCTTTGGAACGGTCACGGTCTTCCACGGCGAAGCCCACACGGTCCAGCGCCAGCCCTACACGCCGCCAGGCACGGTCAAAGCCCTCATCCATCTCCAGTACCGAAGCACCCGACTCCTTGATCACGCGGGCTTGCTCGGGCGTCTGTTGTTTCGCCAGCATGCTATCTGCACGCGCCTTCTCAACGCCAAAGCGCTGCATTAAACGCCGCAGCATTTCAGCTTCAAGTTCAGGGTCGGCCGGACGCGGTTGCCATACCGTTCTGTCCTTGTTGGCAGAGTCGTAAACTTCAATCATGCCGCGATGGCTCAAGTAAATCTCGGTGCCGTCCTTGTTCGCTTCGATGCGAGTGCGGAACTTGTCGCGCTCGGCGGTCGAATACAACCCGTCTATCACCTTGCCGATCGTGCGACGAATCACGTCTTGCGGAATTTTTGCGCGGTTCTCGGCCCAGTCGGTTTCAATCACACCGGTTGCGGGCGACTCAAGATTGACGATGAAGCCGGTTTCCTGCCAGAAATCCTTGATGACCGGCCATACCTGCTCGGGTGTGGCATTGACGACCAGCCAGCGCTGGGTGCCGGCACGCTCGATGCGGGCCTTTTCCTGCGTGGGCAATAAGGTGGTTGAACCCGCTGGTGTGGCTTTACGTTCCTGGCTATATGCCGACAAGGTCGCGCTGCCGCTGCCTTGTGTGTCCGGAATGGCGTAGCGGTTGTCTCCGCTTGGCGCGGTCAGATCGGGAGGCACTTCCAGCGTCGGCAGTTTACCGGCCGATTTGTAATCGATCTTTTTGGTTTCGATGATTCCGCAAGCCGACACGGTGACGGACATGATCAACAACAGAGGCAATAAACGCATAAAAGGGAATCCTGAATCGATAGTCTTAAATTAGACCGACGGGGTGCACGCACCCTGCTAGATTAAATTCGCGTGACGCAATGCGCCACGCACGGTTTCATGCTGTTCACCAGACAGCGGTGTCAACGGCAAGCGCATGCCGGATGGAATCAAGCCCATCTCGACACACGCCCACTTGACCGGAATGGGGTTGGCTTCCACAAACAGCTTGCTATGCAACGGCAGCAACGCATTATTGAGTTCGCGCGCACGCGGCAGGTTCCCGTCGCGCGCGGCCACACACATTTCATGCATCAGTTTCGGGGCGACGTTGGCGGTAACGGAAATCACGCCATGTCCGCCCAGCAACATGAAGGGCATCGCTGACGCATCGTCGCCGCTATAGAGCGCAAAATCCCGGGGTGCGCGACGGATCAAGTCAGCCGCACGCTCCATGCTGCCGGTGGCATCTTTCACCCCGACAATGCCAGGCACTGTGGCCAGGCGCAACGTGGTGTCGTTGGACAAATCCGCCACGGTCCGACCCGGGACGTTGTACAGAATCAAGGGCAGATCGACCGCTTCGGCAATCTTCTTGTAGTGCTGGTAGAGGCCTTCCTGCGTCGGCTTGTTGTAGTAAGGCACGACCGACAGTCCGGCTTGCGCACCTGCAGCCTTTGCGCACTGGGTGAGTTCAATGGCCTCGACGGTGGAATTGGCACCGGTTCCGGCAATCACCGGCACGCGCCCGGCAGCCTGTTCGACTGCGATGCGGATCAGCAGACAATGCTCATCAAACGTGACTGTGGGGGATTCGCCGGTAGTGCCGACGATAACGATGCCATCCGTTCCCTCTGCGATATGCCAATCGATCAGACGTCGCAATGCATCGAGATCGAGCGCCCCCCCTTCTGACATGGGGGTAACGATCGCAACCAGGCTTCCGCTGGCTGGTTTGAATTCTGCCATAGTGTTTCCGCCGCTCTTGTTTCCGTAATGCGCCGCTGGATTGGCCATGAGACGATAAATCCTGCCATTCTAATCTATCTGGCCACACCCAAGGCCATCTCAAGCAAGTGTTATCGCGAAGCGAGCCGCCCCATCCAGATCCCCAGTTGCTCAATGCCCTGACCGACCCCCACTGCGACCAGCGGCACCGCCCACACCCAAACGACCATCAACCCCAGCATCCCCACCCCCAAACCGACCGAGACCATATCCAGTCCCGGCGTGGTACGCGCAACAATGCCGAACGCCAGTTGAATCAACAACAGCAATGCAAGCAGGGGCAAAGCCAGCTGCATCCCGGCGGCAAACAGCCAGCTGGCCGCTTCGGCCAGCTGGCGTAAATCGCTGGCTGCGGGCAAGCTCGCCACCGGCATGACCACAAAGCTGTCGCGCAGGGCGTCGACAACCAGCAGATGACCACTTGCGCCCATAAATGCCATCGCCGCCAGCCATCCTGCCAGGTTACGCCAGGCCGCATCAGCAGGTGCCGCCTGGTCGGCCGTGAGCGTCAACAAGCCGCCGGTAGCGGTATGGCCGGTCCACACCCATGCCGCCGTGACAGCCGCAAACACCAGCCACACGCATAGCGCCAGCGCGGCGCCCCACACCATTTCCATGCTCAACGCCAGCAGGCCCTGCACGCTGAAGGGATCGAGTGCCGCACTCGACAAGCCTGGCACCAGAACCGCTGCCAGAACGGCTGCCATGAACAAACGCATCAACACGGGCAAACGACCGACCAAGGGATCAAACAGCGTCCATCCGGCCAGCCGGGCAAAGGCAAACAGCCAAACCGCAAGATGGGTTTCACTCAGCGGCATGCGCCCGTCACTCGAGCAGGCCCGGGAAATCGGTCAGCAAGGTGCGCGCAAACTCGACCAGTTGCCCGCCCATCCAGCTACCCAGAATGGTCAGCACGACCAGCATGACAATAAGCTTGGGGACGAAGGACAGTGTAGGTTCGAGGATTTGCGTGGCGGCCTGAAACAGGCTGATGGCGAATGCGGTCAACAGGCCAGCCAGCAGCACCGGGGCGGCAAGCATGGCCACCAGCCAGAGGGCGTCGCGGGCCAGACCTTCCATCAAAAGCTCCCGATCAGCGAGCCCACCAGCAGATGCCAGCCGTCGACTGTCACAAACAGCAGCAGCTTCAGGGGCAGCGACACCAGTTGCGGCGGCAGCATGATCATGCCCAGCGCAGTGAGCACGGCCGCAACCACCAGATCAATCACCAGAAACGGCAACACAACCATGAAGCCGATCTGGAATGCGGTTTTCAGTTCGCTGGTGAGAAAAGCCGGCGCCAATGCAGCCAGTGGAACGCTATCTACCTGCTTTGGATCGATCGTTTTATCGCCCTCGGTAAAGAGGCTCAGGTCTTCGGCACGGGTTTGCCGCAGCATGAAGACCTTCAGCGGCGCTGCAGCTTTTTCAGCGGCCTCGTTGAAAGCCAGCGCCCCGGAAAGGTAAGGCTGATAGGCCTCGGCATTGATCGTTTTGAGCGCGGGCGACATCACAAAAATCGTCAGCAACACCGCCAGTCCCATCAGTACCAGATTGGGTGGCGCGGTATGGCTGCCAAGCCCCTGCCGCAACAGGAACAGCACGACCGCAATACGGGTGAACGCGGTGAATGCCAGCAGCAAGGCCGGCAAAAAAGGGAACAACACTAACCAGGGCAGGCCTGCGCCCGGCACGCCGATCACCTGCCCCCCTGCACCGGGTGTCACGCTTAGCAAGGGCACACTGCTTTCGGCGCCCCATGCAGAGGCCACCAGCAGAAACAGTCCACATCCCAAAAGTCGCTTCATCATGGACGGTCAACCTGAAAAGTATTGGGCTCGGGCGGGCGCGGGTCTGCCGGCTTGGGTTGGGTGTGCAGCAACCGCACGTTGCCACCGCCCACACCGAGCAGCAGCCAGGTGCCGTCCACCTCGACCACCACCACGCGCTCTCGCGTGCCCACCGCCGTTGTTCCCACCACCTTGACCACGCCTTGCGCACCCATGCCCGGCAGATAGCGGCGGGCGAACCACGCCACGGCAACAAATCCACCCAGGATCAAGACCAGACTTAGCAGCACCGTGAACATGCTGGTGGCCGTATCGGTTGCAGCACATGCAAGGGAAGGCGCCAACAGCAAGGCTGGCATGGCTGGCAATCGGGCCTTCCCGACCCGGACGGAAACCAAATCAACCATGTCTTATCACGCCTCGCGCCCAGTTCGTCATCTCTGACAGGTGATGCGGCAGCTGCACCGCAAGCCGTGCCTGCGTGTGATCCGCCGTGAACTGCCACGCACATGCGATCGGCAAGGCCTCGGCGGGTGCGCTCCCGTCCAGCCAGCGCTCGGCCAACACCTCGTTCAGTGTCCGAATCAGCGTATGCGGAACAAAAGGTGCCATGCCTGATACATGCTTGCCGCCCAAACGACGGATCAGCCACAGACTTGCCAATGCGGCGTCGGGGAGCCAGACCGGTGCCGACCCTGAGTGGGCGAGTTCCGGAGTCAGCACCGCATGCAGTGTGACGGGCAAGCGCAGTCGCGCCGACAGGACGCTTGCAAGATGGTGTGTCAGCCGCTGCGCGCGCGCGGTTGCAACAGGCGCTGTCTTCAAAAAAACCAACTCGGCCGGCGTGAGTTCAAGCAACTGCATCAACGAGCCCTCCTCCCACCCATGGCACGACCATGCATCAACTCCACCAATTCGTCATGCTGACGTTGCTCGATCCGTTTACCCTGGATTGCGGCCTGCGCCAGATACCGCTGCTCAAGCAATCGCAAGGCCTTCACCCGATTTTCTTCCTGCATCCATACGGCCAGCCGATCCTGCCATTCACGATACGCGGCATCGATGGCAGCTTGCGCCGCCTGCCGATCGGCTGCCTGCGCAAGCTGCAAACGATTT
>JADMKH010000076.1:0-654 GCA_018780025.1 Thiobacillus sp. | reverse complement strand
CGCAGACACACCGCCGCGTAATTCACTTGCCAGTTGCACAATATGGGCGTCACGCACAGCCGTCAGCCGTACCTGCCTGCCGCGCGCCCGCAGCCAGATACCATGCGCAAGCTTGACCGCACGCGCCTGCGTTTCGATCTGCCGTTCGGCAAGCTGCAGCACCCGTGCCAGCGCAAACGGCTTCACCTGAGCACCTCACCCAGCCCTGCGCGCGCGTCATCCATCGCTGCACGTTCTCGCATGCCCTGCATCAGATAGCCCTGCATTTTCGGATACAATTTCACCCCTTCATCCAGCACCAGATCGGCGCCCGGCACGTAAGCGCCGACGGAAAGCAAATCGCGGCTGCGCATGTAGCGCGAATACAGATACTTGAAACGACGTGTTCGCTCAAGCTGCTCTTCGCTCAACAAATCGGGCTGAACGCGACTGATCGAAGCCTCGACATCGATTGCGGGGTAATGGCCGGCATCGGCCAGATCGCGGCTCAATACAATGTGGCCGTCGAGAATCGCGCGCGCCGCATCGGCGATCGGGTCCTGCTGGTCGTCGCCTTCCATCAGCACCGTAAAAAATGCGGTGATCGAGCCGCTGCCCGCGCGGCCGTTGCCGGCGCGTTCGGCCAGCTGCGGCAGCTTGGCGAATACCGACGGC
>JADMKH010000234.1 GCA_018780025.1 Thiobacillus sp. | reverse complement strand
GCCGCTACGGCTCATCGATGGGCGTGCTGCGCACGGTGATGGACGTCGGCCAGTCCATCGGCCCCGTGCTCACCGGCTTCATGGTCGGCGCCGTCGGCTACGGCAGCGCCTTCACCCTGCTGGCGGCGATCCTGGTGGCGGCCGCGCTGATGCTGGGTTTGCTGTTCAAGGAAGCGTAAACAGGCGGAACGCATCCCGCCCACACGAATCAAACAACTGGCTGCGATCAGATATAGTGAAACCAGCCGCATCGTCCCAAGGAGTCCGTCATGAATGTTCGTTTGCCGATTGTCCTGTTTGCCCTGCTGGCGTTTGCCCAGTCGTTTTTCATGCTGCCCGCCGCAGCCGACACTAACGCGCCAGCCAGCCCGGCTGCCGTCGTGCAACAAAACGCCTCGCCCCTGACGACCTGCCCACCCAACGCAAAAGGCGCGAATCTCGCCCAGGTGACTTCTACCGAATGCTGCAAGGATCAAAAAGGCATCTGCGGCTGCCGCGCCGGCAAGATCGTGTGCTGCGACAGCAAGCCAAGCACGCATCCGGGGTGCACGCATCCGGGGTGCACGTGTCATGGGGATGAGGGGTTTATCGAGTAGCAAGCCGGAGTTTGCGAGAATGACCAAAATGGCTAACATACCTGACAAGACCAAGACCATGCCTTACAGCTTGGTCAACCAACTTCGCACACCCGAAGAAATGGCAGCCTACCTGGACGCCTGGCTTGCCGAAGTGCCCGACGATGCTCCAGGAATTGCCCGCGCCTTAGGTAATATTGCGCGCGCAAAAGGCATGTCGCAGGTTGCGCGCGATACCGGGCTCAGCGAGGAGAGTCTCTACAAGACACTCAGCGAAAACGGCAACCCGAGTTTCGCGACCGTCCTCAAGGTGGCGCGAGCGCTTGGGGTGCGGCTGCATGCGGAAGCGGCTTGAGTCGAGTTTATAAGCGACCCGGCCGCAAACCCAACCTTATGCCGTATATAAATCACGTTAAAGAACGGAGCCGCGAGTATGACTGCCTTAGCGTTTGCAACGACCCAAATGCAGATTGCTCGCTGTATTGGCCAAAAGGACTTCAACGGCGCCATTCGCGTCCTTGAAGGTTCTCTGTCGAACAACTCCACCGACATACCATCGTTGCAAATGATTGCCTTGTGCTATCGCTGGTCTCAGCGGAACGACATGGCGATCGCATCAGCACAACAGGTTCTTGCTTACGACTCCAAGCACTTTGGAGCAATCAGCTTGCTATCTGAGATATACGCAGAGCAGAAAGACTACGATGCTGCCGCAAGGCTTGCTCGGCTTGGGATCGAAAACTACCCTGAGCCCTTGCCAGCCACGCCCAAATTATTCTTTTGGTTACTTCGTCTAGGTTCTGCAGTTTTTCCTCGCCTCAAAAGAATTGAAGCGTCAGCAAAACGTGACTTGGCAGACCCGAACAAAGATACAAGGGAGTGGTATTCGTGGGCGAAGGAATATCTAGCTTGGTACGAAACCACCTTTGGAAACAAACAAACTCCTACAGTCCACTGATGAAACCGACTCTCTAACCCCACCATCAAAAACGGATGCGGGCGGTAAGGCCACCCGCGCCGGTTTTGTCAAGCATTGGGCAACACAACCTCGCACAACTCACTTACTCAGCGCCACCCAAATCCCATCCCAATCCGCATCCGGCGGCGTCTGCCGGAACGTGGCGATACGCGCCAGCATGACCTGACTAGGCTGGTCCTTCGGCTCGATTGCAAGGCACTCGCGGAACGCGGATTCAGCGGCATCCCAGTCGCGCGCGCGGTAGTGCGCCAGCCCCGTCTCGAAGGCCTGAGCAAGCTGCCGGCCAGCCTCGCTCAACTCGCTTGCCACCCCCATCAACTCGAACACCCTGACCGGTTCCTGCTTGCCGGAGACGCGCAGGCTGTCGATTTCGCGGAAGGCCAGCGTGTCGCCCGCGAGATTGCGCGTCGCCTCGTTCACCAGGATGCGGGTTCCATAGAACTTGTTGGCCTGTTCCAGCCTTGAGGCGAGGTTCACGGTGTCGCCGATGACGGTGTAGCCGCGCGAGGTTTCGGAGCCGATG
>JADMKH010000301.1 GCA_018780025.1 Thiobacillus sp. | reverse complement strand
ATTCCTTGCCTTCGGCGCGCATCTTGCCCGCCTCCTTGGCCCCCTGTTCCCCCTTGCAGGCAATAAAGTCCTCAAAAGCAACGGTTTGCGCCCGAATGAAACCCCGTTCGAAATCAGTATGGATCGCCCCGGCCGCCTGCGGTGCCGTGTCGCCCTTGTGGATGGTCCAGGCGCGCACCTCCTTCACGCCCGCAGTGAAGTAAGTTTGCAGGCCGAGCAGGTCGTAGGCGGCGCGGATCAGGCGGTTCAAACCGGGTTCGTCCCAGCCGAGTTCCTTCAGGTATTCGACGCGCTCGTCTTCGGACAATTCCTGCAATTCGGCCTCCAGCGCGGCACACACCGGCACCACAGGTGCGCCTTCCTTTTCGGCAAATGCGCGTAACGCATCCAGCATGGTGTTGTCGTGAAAGCCATCCTCGCTCACGTTAGCGACATAGAGCGTAGGTTTGACCGTCAGCAAACACAGCGGCTTGATCGCCAGCAAGCCTTCGGCATCCAGCCCGGCGGCACGCGCGGGACGGCCTTCGTTCAGCGCCGCCAGCACCGGCTTTAGCGCCTCGACGACGACTTTCGCATCCTTGTCGCCGCCACGCGCGGCTTTTTCGTAGCGCACCATCGCTTTTTCGCAGCTGGCGAGGTCGGCAAGCGCCAACTCGGTAGCGATGGTCTCGATATCGGACAGCGGATCGACCTTGCCGGCAACGTGAATCACGTTTTCATCCTGAAAGCAGCGCACCACGTGGCAAATCGCATCGGTCTCGCGGATAGTGGCAAGAAACTGGTTGCCCAGGCCTTCGCCTTTGGACGCACCTGCCACCAAGCCCGCGATATCGACGAATTCAACAATCGCGGGCACGACTTTCTGTGGCTTGATGATTTCGGTCAACTGTACCAGACGTGCATCCGGCACCTCGACCACCCCGGTATTCGGCTCGATGGTGCAGAAGGGATAGTTTTCCGCCGCAATACCCGCCTGGGTCAGCGCGTTGAACAGGGTGGATTTGCCGACGTTGGGCAGGCCGACGATACCGCATTTGAGGCTCATGGATTTTCCTGGAATTAGGGATTGTCAGGTTTGGGTTTGGTGTTGGCGCGCTGGATCGCAGCATTCCACTCGCCTCGCTCGATCAAAGGCCACAGATCAATCGCGCGTTCAATCGCGCGCTCAATATCGGCCTGTTCTTCACTGCGGGGCGACTTCAGTACGTAGTTGACGACTTCGTTACGGTCGCCCGGATGGCCGATACCGATGCGCAGGCGCCAGTAATCCTGCGTGCCCAGATGCGAAGTAATGTCTTTCAGACCATTGTGCCCGCCCATGCCGCCGCCAAATTTGAGGCGCAACTGGCCGGGGGGAACATCGAGCTCATCATGCACCACCAGAATTTCGGCTGGCTCAATGCGATGAAATCGCGTAAGCGCGCCGACCGCCTGACCGGAACGATTCATATAGGTTTGCGGCAACAGCATCCACATGCTTTTGAGTTGCGCCCGACAATGCCATGAAATCGGGATTCCATGGCGAGCGATGCGCCCCACGTCTGCGCGAGGCGCGCGCAAAACCAAAACCCGGCATTATGCCGGGTTTCTTCGTAGTCGCGTCCCGGGTTACCGAGACCAACAATCAGGCGAGGGGTGACGAGGCTTGATGCTGTCATACCACACCGGATGCGCAACCCTGAGCGGGCTGCGCATCCGGATTACTCCTTGGGTGCAGCAGCGGGCGTTGCGGCCGCTGCGGGTGCCGCTGCGGGCTCTTCGGCTCCAGCGACCTTGGGTGCATTGACCGAGGCCACAGCAGGATCTTCTGCCTTGAGGTGAGCAACCAGCTCTACGCCCTTTGGCATGACCAGTTCATTCGCATGGATGGCGCCACCGATTTCGAGCTTGCCCATATCCACCTCAATGAACTCGGGCAGGTTGCCGGGCAGGCACTGCACATCAAGTTCGGTAAAGATATGGTGTGGCTTGCCGCCACCGGTTTTTACACCCGGGCACGCTTCAGCATTCACGAAGTGCAGCGGCACCTTGACGTGAATCATCTGGCCCTTGACGACGCGTTGGAAGTCGACGTGCAG
>JADMKH010000154.1 GCA_018780025.1 Thiobacillus sp. | reverse complement strand
CCCGCACCCCGGACGCCCACTTCTACACCGAGGTGCGCTACAAGGGCACCAAGACGGTGGCTGTGTCGTCGGATTACGGCGAGATGGTGAAATTCGGCGACATCTGGCTGGCGCCCAAACAGGGCACCGATGCGGCGCTGGCAATGGCAATGGGCCACGTCATCCTCAGCGAATTCCACGTCAAGAATCGCAGCGAGTATTTCGACAAGTACTGCCGTCAGTACAACGACATGCCGATGCTGGTCATGCTCAAGGAGCATGAAGGCACACTGATCGCCGACCGCTACCTGCGCGCTTCCGACCTGATCGGCAACATGGGACAGGACAACAATCCAGAGTGGAAAACGGTGCTGTACGACGAAAACACCGGCTACCTGGTGGCGCCCAACGGCTCCATCGGATTCCGCTGGGGCCAGTCCGGCGCGTGGAACCTGGAAATGCGCGATGGCTATTCGAACAAGGAAGTGAATCCGCAATTGACCTTGTTGGGTAGCCACGATGAGGTGGTCGAAGTGTCGATGCCCTACTTCGGCGGCGACCATAACGACCTGCTGGCGCGCAATCTGCCGGTGAAGCTGATCAGCGTGGGCGGCAAGGATGTTCGCGTGGCCACCGTCTACGATCTGACGCTGGCCAACTACGGTGTCGACCGCGGCCTCGGCGGGCCGAACCTGCCCACCAGCTACGACGACGATGTGCCCTATACCCCGGCTTGGGCCGAGAAGCATTGCGGGGTGCCGCGCGCCGACATCATCACGGTGGCGCGCGAGTTCGCCGACAACGCCGACAAGACCCACGGCAAGTCCATGGTCATCCTCGGCGCGGCGCTGAACCACTGGTACCACAACGACATGATCTACCGCGGCATCATGAACCTCCTGATGATGTGCGGTTGCATCGGCCAGTCGGGCGGCGGCTGGGCGCACTACGTCGGCCAGGAAAAACTGCGGCCGCAAACCGGCTGGGCGCCGCTGGCCTTCGGTCTCGACTGGCATCGCCCGTCGCGGCAGATGAACTCGACCTCCTTCTTCTATGCGCACACCAGCCAGTGGCGCCACGAGAAGCTGGCGGCGTCCGAGATCCTGTCGCCCACCGCGAACAAGAACCTTGGCGACTACCGCCTGATCGATTTCAACGTGAAAGCCGAGCGCATGGGCTGGC
This sequence comes from Thiobacillus sp., assembly GCA_018780025.1. Taxonomy (GTDB): domain Bacteria; phylum Pseudomonadota; class Gammaproteobacteria; order Burkholderiales; family Thiobacillaceae; genus Thiobacillus. Next base: position 933 of record JADMKH010000154.1, on the reverse strand, counting down.
TGCCGTCGGCCCCGCAGCTGGAAACCAACCCGCTCGAAGTCACCAAAGCCGCCGACGCCGCCGGCATCGACCCGATCAAGTACGCGGTCGAGCAGATCAAAAGCGGCGCACTCAAGTTTTCCTGCGAGGACCCGGACAATCCGAAAAACTTCCCGCGCAATCTGTTCGTGTGGCGTTCCAACCTGCTGGGCTCGTCGGGCAAGGGCCATGAGTATTTCCTCAAGTATTTTCTCGGCACCCAGAACGCAGTACTGGGACCGGATCTCGGCGAACTTGGCGAGGAAAAACCAAAAGAAGTGGTGTGGCATGACAAGGCCCCCGAGGGCAAGCTCGACCTCCTGGTCACGCTGGACTTCCGCATGTCCACCACCTGTCTGTATTCCGACATCGTGCTGCCGTCGTGCACCTGGTACGAAAAGGACGATCTCAACACCTCGGACATGCACCCCTTCATCCATCCCTTGAGCGAGGCGGTGCAGCCGCTGTGGGAATCGAAGTCCGACTGGGACATTTACAAGACCATCGCGAAGAAATTCTCCGAAATCGCCGCAACGCATCTGGGCACGCAGAAAGATCTGGTGCTCACGCCGCTGATGCACGACACGCCTTCCGAACTGGGCCAGAGCTCAGGCGTGCGCGACTGGAAGAAAGGCGAGGTCGATCCCATCCCCGGCAAGACCATGCCGGCCATGACAGTGGTGACACGCGACTACGGCGACACCTACAAGAAATTCACCGCGCTCGGCCCGCTGATGACCAGGATCGGCAACGGCGGCAAGGGCATTTCGTGGAACACGGAAAACGAAGTGCAACAGCTGGCGGAACTGAATTACACCGTGACCGAAGACGGCGTAGCCAAGGGGCTGCCCAGGATCGAGTCGGCCATCGACGCCTGCGAGGTCATCCTCATGCTGGCGCCGGAAACCAACGGCC
>JADMKH010000269.1 GCA_018780025.1 Thiobacillus sp. | reverse complement strand
AACAGGCTGCGGTAGTCAGCCAGGTACTGGCCGCCGCCGAACACGTCGAGCTTGCCGGTGGAGGTCTTGTAGGGGGTGTCCTGGTTGCCGAAGGTCAGCGAGCCGAGGGATTTGCTGGACAGGCCAGCGAAGCTGTTGCGGCCAGCGGCCCAACCGCCAGATGCAGCAGTGCCGCTGCCCTGGTCGATGGAAACTGCCTGCTCGATCTGCCACACGGCCGACAGGCCACCGCCCAGATCTTCGCTACCCTTGAAGCCGATGTAGGAAGTGTTGCTGGAAACGCGGGCACGGCTTTCGGAAGGCTTAGCAGTAAGGGTATTAACACCACCGCTACCGCCGTCAACGTAGTCGACGGACACGCCAATAACGCCGTAAATGTCAACGTTGGCGGTTGCTGCAAATGCGGGGGCAGCGAAGGCGGAAACGATCGCCACTGCAAGAATCTTTTTCATCATTTAAATATCTCCTTGGATTGGAATATAAAGCTTGGTTTGGAATAAACCGTGTTCAAGCTCTGCAGAGCCGTCCGGCACAGCAAGCTGCGCGTCGGACGTGATTGATTATCCAGACTCGGGGGGGACGGGCAAGTAAAGCTGTTGTTTTTTTCGCTCAACGGGATAAAAAGTGTTGTTTTGTTGCACGAAGGCAACAGCTTTGGGCGCGCACGACCCGAAGAGCATGAATCATTCCGACACTGGGCAATCAGCGACGCTCTCCGCTCGAATGCAGGGCCTGGCAGCCTGTCGGACTGCTAGCGGGCTCTGGCTTGCCAGTAGCCGGGATGGCGCGCATGGTTTGCAACAGCAAAGACAACGATGCCTCAATTCCCGGTGCGATAGACCAGCGAGAACGGAAAATCCTTAAGAATGACGCGACGCGTATTGGCCGCGGAAGGCGAACCGGCGAATGGAAATGCGAAGGCGCGCGCCGCCGCTTCCTCAACCGCCGCCGCGAAACGCGCGCCCAATCCGGGTTGCGCCTCGTTGTAGAAACCCACTTCGGCAAGAAACTCGCGGCGGGCTGCCGCGGTGAAGCGCGCGGACTTCACCGGGTGATGCGTTTGGCTTCGGCAAAGACCTCTTCCGCCGGGAAAGTCTGGTTTTCGCCTCGTTCATATGAGGCAACGCGATTTTCAATTTCGAGCTGCCAGGCTGCCTCGATTTCAGAAATGAAATTATCCTGAATCGACTCCAGTAAAACTTCGGCAAGCCGGGCTCGCTCATCGGGGGTTAGCCTACGCGCCTGTTTTTCAACATCGGCAAGAGATGCGGACATGGCCATTTCTCCACGTGGACTCGATATCGAATTCTATGCCATGGAAGGGGTAATATGGAAGGAAGGGATCCGGGGTCGGGTCTAAAACAGCGGGAGAAGGATACGAGGTCTAGATAAGTAGTCACCGGCAAACGGAAAATGGGGTTACACACCATTTATCCCCGCACGGGCAATAACGATTGCGCAAACTAGCGGTACACCTCGCGGCGGTTTCCAATCTTCACCACGAGGATACGCAAAGCGCTGTCCTCAATGCTGCCGATGATGCGGTAATCGCCTACGCGGTACTTCCAGAACTCGCCCAGCCGGGAACCCTTGAGGGCTTCCCCGATGCTGCGCGGGTCGTCCAGTACGGCTACGCGCTCGCGCAAAAAAGCCGTGATGCGTCGAGCGATTTGCCTGTCCAGCTTGGCCAGGTCCTTTTTGGCCGCGTCGTCGATCTCAATCAGCCAGGCCAAGGCTGCGCTCCACTTCCTCTAAGGTGTGGGTTTTGCTGCGGCCGGCGCGAATGTCGATCAGGCGCTGCTCTGCCAGATATAAATCTTCGAGGTCGTCCAGGTGTTCGCGGATAGCCTCGGTAACATAAAAGGTTTTGCTGCGCCCGGTGACAGCAGCCAGATTTTTCAGCCGGGCTTCCACGTCGCTGGGAAGCCGAATTGAGATAGCCATATAACCTCCTTCGCTAGATGATGCGATACCAGTATCGCTCACGTCAGGAAAGCGCGCAAGCCTAAAAAAGAAAGGCTCTTTCACTGTTATGTGTTGACCGCATGGATGCCGTAGGTCGGGAACACTTTCCCGACGCAAGGTGCAGGGGGGTGCGGAGA
>JADMKH010000240.1 GCA_018780025.1 Thiobacillus sp. | reverse complement strand
AATGTTCGATCAGGCCGCGGCTCCACAGCACGATCAGCGTCATCCAGCGCACATGGTCGGGCTCGATGTCTTCGCCGCCCAGCGCCATCAGGCCGGAAATCACCCATTCGCGCGACTCGGCGTCGATAATTTCGGCGCTGAGCAGATAGGCCAGTTCATCGCGACACGCCTCGTTCAGGCGTTCGAGTTCCTGGGCTGCGTAATGACGGTAGTGCACATGAGACAGCCGTTCGTGCGCGGTGCTGCCCGCCAGATGGGCAAACCAGTCAAGCGCGGCGTTGATGTCGGATTCTTCAAAGCCCGCAGCAAACAGGCGCTTTTCAAGCGCATCGCGATCGGGTGCCAGTTCCGCCATGCGGAAGCTTTCGTAGAGGTAAACCAGGATATCGAGCATAGTGTCAGTGAATTTTTTGGTAACGCCCGCCGGGCAAGGAAGCAACCCGCCCATCCAGTTCCAGCGTCAACAGCTTCGCTGAAAGCGCATCCAGCGTCAACCCGGTTCTTTGCGCCAGCGTGTCGGGGGTGGTGGGCGCACCGTCCAGCGCGTCCAGCACGGGGTCGAATTTCGTTTCGGGCAGCACCCGCACCGGGGGCGCCAGTCGCTGTTGCCAGGCCAGCTCGTCGAGGATGTCGGCGGCGGATTCGACCAGTTTGGCGCCCTGCTTGATCAGCGCATGGCAGCCGCGCGCCAGCGGCGAATGGATCGAGCCGGGGATGGCGAACACTTCCCGTCCCTGTTCGGTGGCCACGCGGGCGGTGATGAGCGAGCCGCTGTCGGGCGCCGCTTCCACCACCAGCACGCCGCGGGAAAGGCCGCTGATGAGGCGGTTGCGGCGCGGAAAATGGCCGGGCAAGGGCGGCGTGCCGAGCGGGAATTCCGACACGATCAGCCCGTCTTCGGCCAGCCGGTGCGCCAGTGCCTTGTTGCGCGCGGGGTAAATGCGGTCGAGCCCGGTGCCGATCACGGCGACGCTCGAACCGGCGCCGGCCAGCCCGCCGCGATGCGCCGCCGCGTCGATGCCGAGCGCCAGCCCGCTGACGATGGTGAGCCCGGCGTCGGACAGCGCGTGGGCAAACGCTTCGGCGTCGCGCACGCCCTGTGGGGTGGCATTGCGGCTGCCGACGATGCCGAGCGCGGGTTGGTTGAGCCAGGCGCGCCGGCCCTTGCAATACAGCATGGCGGGCGGATCGGCGATTTCAAGCAGGGCGCGCGGATAGTCGTCATCCGCCAGCGTCATCAGGCTGTTGCCGGCTTGCTCAAGCCAGGCGCGGGCTGCGTCGAGCTGGGCGGCGTCCGGGTCGGCCAGCAGCGCATCGCATTGCGCCGCGGAGAGATGGGCCATCAACGCGCTGCGGCCGGACGCCAAAACGGCCTTCGGAGAACCGAAGGCCGTTAGCAGGCGGATCAGGCTGGTGTTGCCTACGCCGGGTGTCAGGCTCAGGCGCAACCAGGGGTCGAGATTGCTCAGGGGGTTCTCACCGTATCGAGCAGATACACCGGTCCGTCGGATTGCATGATGAGTGCGTAGGACACCCGGTCGTAGACCCGGTAGACCATGACCAGGCCGCTGCGCGCATCAGGCAGCTTGATGGCACGGTCGCTGGTGTTGCCGAGACAGGTGCTGCGGAAGGTGTTGCGGACATCGGCGGTCTGGTCGTAGGTCACCTTGCTGTCTTCCTTCAGGCAGCGGACATCGTTATATAGCCACGCGCCGCCTTCGGGTACGCCCTTGGATTTCTCGTTGACCCAGGTCATGCGGTCCTTTTCGTCGCGCGAAAGGGAGACGGCCCGACCTTCGCGGAATACGGTCAGCACATGACCTTGCTCCAGTCCGTCGCGGCTTCCCCGGTTGATGACCACGGTCTGATAACGGCCGCTGTCGGTCATGCCACCATAAGCCGAAATGATGCGGCCGCTGATTTTGGTGTCGGGTGCATGCGGGATGAACTCGAAGGTGGTGCTGTTATCCGCTTCTACCAGCTTGTCCTTGGGCAGAATCTCCTGGGTTGACCGGGTGACGCGAATTTTTTGCGGAGCGCCTTCCACCAGGGTGCGTGCATCGCCCAGATAGACCACTTCGTAGCCCAGCACTTCACCGCTTTCCGGGTCTTTGAGTGCCTTGCCGGGGCGCAGCACGTTCCAGCGGGTGATGCCGGGCTTGCCGCCGGTGGCAAAAGCGTCGTCGCCCGAGGCCAGCACGACCCGATCGGTGTTGCTCCCCAGTATGAACGGTGCGTTATCGAAGGCCCCCTGCGGCACCACACGCGGCTGCGACAGGAAAGGATGGATCACGTTGATCGGGATGGCGGGAATGGCGTCGTTGCTGATGTCGGTTGCGCGTACGCCAGGCGACAGCTTGATTGTCTGCATGCCGCCGGCATTACCCTTGACCAGCGACAGGCGCGGCTCCTTGCCGCTGCGGTCGAGCACGACCATATCGCCGGGATAAATCCAGTGCGGGTTTTTAATTTCGGCACGGTTCATGTTCCAGATCTGCGGCCAGCGCCACGGATCTTTCAGAAAACGGCCAGAAATATCCCACAACGTGTCGCCTTTGACCACGACATATTTATCAGGCGCGTTGTCCTGCAATTTAAGGGTATCGGCCAGCACCGGGGTGGTAACCAAGAACAGGGCAAGAGAAACAACGAGTTGACGCACGGGGGAACCCTCCATTTAGACCTTGTCTAATTTTCTGCATTGAAAATATACTGTGCGCTTAGCTTACGGCTATCTGCCGCCTCATATTTAGGGCACGGCGCTTTATTGATGCAGATTTTGCATCAAAGTGTGCGCCCAGCTCATTCATTCGTAAAGCATTTTATGGCCAGACTCGACATATTGCATTATCCCGATGCGCGCCTGCACACCGTTGCCAAGCCGGTGGCGGCCGTGGATGCGCGCATCCGGCAGCTCATCGACGACATGGCCGAGACCATGTACGCCGCCCCGGGTATCGGGCTGGCCGCCACCCAGGTCAATATTCACGAACGCGTCGTCGTCATCGATATTTCCGAAACCCACGACGCCTTGCGCGTGTTCATCAATCCCGAAATTGTCGCCCAGTCGGGCCGCGAGGAAAGCGAGGAAGGCTGTCTGTCGGTGCCTGGCGTCTTCGATAAAGTCGAGCGCGCCGAGCGCGTGACGGTGCGCGCGCTGGACCGCAACGGCAAGTCCTTCGAGCTGGAAGCCGACGGCCTGCTGGCAGTGTGCATCCAGCACGAAATGGATCATTTGATGGGCAAGGTGTTTGTCGATTACCTGTCCAACCTCAAGCGCAACCGCATCAAGGCCAAACTCCTGAAACAGGCGCGTGAACACCGGCCCGATGCGGCGCCGGCGCGCGCGTCGCTCTGAGTCAATACGCCTGTGCGCATTATTTTTGCCGGCACGCCGCCGTTTGCGGCGGCAGCGCTCAACGCCCTGGCGGAAGCCGGGCACGACATCGCGCTGGTGCTGACCCAGCCCGACCGCCCGGCCGGGCGCGGCATGAAACTCACGCCCAGCGCGGTCAAACAGGCGGCGCTGGCGCGCGGCCTGCCGGTGAGCCAGCCGCTCGTTCTGAAAAGTCCCGAGGCGCAGGCCGAGTTGCGCGCGGTCGATGCCGATGTCATGGTGGTTGCGGCCTATGGCCTGATTCTGCCGCAAGCGGTGCTGGATCTGCCGCGCTTGGGCTGCCTCAATATTCACGCTTCGTTGTTGCCGCGCTGGCGCGGCGCAGCACCGATCCAGCGCGCAATTCTGGCGGGCGACAGCGAAACCGGTATCACCATCATGCAGATGGATGCGGGTCTCGATACCGGGGCCATGCTGTCGAAAACCGTCGTGCCGATCCGCGACAGCGATACCGCAGCCAGTTTGCACGATGCGCTGGCCCGGGCCGGAGCAGCGGCTATCGTTGCGGCCCTGGAAAATGTCCCCGCATGGGCTCCCGAAATGCAGGACAACGCTCAGGCCACTTATGCCGCCAAGCTGACAAAAGACGAGGCGCAACTGAACTGGAGCGAGCCGGCAGACCGACTCGCCCGAGCGGTGCGTGCCTACAATCCGGTGCCGGGCGCGTGGACGCTGCTGCAAGGCGCGCCGCTGAAAATTTGGTCGGCGCAGGCTTGTCCCGGCAGCGGTGCCGCGGGTGAAGTGTTGCGCGCCGATGCGGAGCAGCTGGCCATCGCATGCGGCACCGGCGCGCTGGCCTTGCAGGAAGTCCAGCCCGCAGGCAGCAAACGGATGACGGCTGCGGCCTTTCTCGCCGGTCGGCCATTGTTGCCAGGCACGCGCTTCGGAAACTGAAACTGCGCAAATAGCGGGCGCTGGCTGCAAGTTGACGCGGGTGCCCTGTTATCATGAGCGGCTTGTTGCCGTGATCGAATTCGAATGACAGACCCATCAAACCGAGACTTGCCCCAGCATGCGTAATTTGCAGAAACTGGCCGCCGACACGCTCGAAGACGTGCTGGCTGGCGCGGCCCTGCATCAGGTATTGCCGCAGCGCGTGCAAAAACTGGAAACGCCGGGCGAACGGGGCGCATTGCAGGACATCGTGTACGGCTCTCTGCGCCAACTGGGCCGGCTGGATGCCTGGCTGGACGCCTTGCTGGAGCGGCCGCTGACCGATCCGCAGCTGGGCTGGCTGCTGCGCGTGGCGCTGTACCAACTGGCCTACACCCGTGCCCCTGCGCATGCCGTGGTCCACAATGCCGTCACCGCCGCCGGCGAAGGCTGGCGCCGCGGTCTCGCCAATGCCGTGTTGCGCAATTTCCAGCGCCGACGCGCCGAACTGGAAACGCTTGCGAACGGGCAGCCGCGCGCGCACTGGTCGCATCCCGACTGGTGGATCCAGAAAGTGCAGGCCGAGCATCCGGCGCGCTGGCAAGCCATCCTCGAAGCCGGCTTGCTGCATCCGCCCTTTACCCTGCGCGTCAATACCCGCTGGGGCGATGCGGAAAAATATTTACAGATGCTGACCGAAGCCGGCTTGCCGGCGCGCCAAACCGGCGCGGACGCGATCACGCTCGACAAGGCGGTGCCGGTGCATAGCCTGCCCGGCTTTGATCAGGGCTGGGTGTCGGTGCAGGATGCCGGCGCGCAATGGGCCGCGCGTCTGCTCGATGCGCAGCCCGGCGAGCGGGTGCTGGATGCATGTGCTGCGCCTGGCGGCAAGACGGGCCACATTCTGGAGCGCGCGGACGTCAAGCTGGTTGCGCTCGATATCGATGCGGCGCGGCTGGCGCGGGTGCAGGAAAATCTCGATCGGCTGCATTTGCACGCAAGCCTGGTCGAAGGCGACGCTGCGCAGCCCGATGCCTGGTGGGATGGCCAGCCGTTCGACCGCATTCTGGCCGACGTGCCGTGCAGTGCATCCGGCGTGGTGCGCCGCAACCCCGATATCAAGTGGCTGCGCCGTCCCGACGATATCGCTCAATTTGCCGCCCAGCAGGCCGTTATGGTGGAGAGCCTGTGGCCGTTGCTGGCCCCCGGTGGTACATTGCTTTACGCTACCTGTTCGATATTCAATGCTGAAAACGACGATCAGGTGCAAGCCTTTTTGATGCGTCATGCCGGGGATGCCGTACGGTGTCCGCTTCCTGAACCTTTGTCCGACGGGTCGTTATTGCCCGATGCTGAGCACGATGGATTTTTTTACGCCCTGCTACGCAAGACGTGAAGCCGCTATCCGCTGGCTGGCAGGACTGTTTCTGGGTTTCTGGCTGTCGGGTGCGGGTGCAGCACCCGCACCCGAAAAAAGCGCGGTCAAGCAGGCTGCCATCCAGGTAACCCAACAGGGCTATGTGCTTAATGCGGATGTCAATATTGCGCTTAATGGCACGCTGGAAAACGCGCTGACCAAGGGCATCAATCTGCCTTTCCTGCTTGAGCTTGAACTGACCCGGCCCCGTAACTGGTGGTTTGACGAAGATATCGCCGAGTCGGCGCGCAAGCTGCGGATTTATTACCATCTGCTGCTGCGGCGCTATGTGGTGGAAACCGGCTATACCACCCGGACCGTGGCCAGCCTGAGCGAAGCGCTTGCGATGTTGGGACGGGTTGAAGCGTGGCAGGTGCTAGAGCGCGGCGCGCTTAAACCCGGGCAACGTTACGATGCGCGTTTGCGTCTGCGTCTCGATACGGCGCAATTGCCCAAACCGCTCTCAATTGGTGCCGTCACGGGCGACAAATGGGAGCTGGCCACACCCTGGTACGACTGGTCGTTTGAGGCTCCTGCTTCGCCCCCTCCGGTTTCACCGCCCTTGCCCTGATGCGCCGTCTGATCGCAGCCGTCCTGGTCGTGGGCGTCGTTCTGCTGGCGTTGATGTTTTATGCCAGCGGCGACAGCGGCGTATTTTCAGACACCTTGCCCTCCCTGTTTATTGGCGGCAGCGTGCTGGGCGTGATTCTGCTGGGCTTGCTGGGCTGGCGCTTGTGGTGGCTGCAAAAGCGCATCCGGCGCGGCGTCTTCGGCGCCAAGCTCACGCTCAAACTGCTGTTGATGTTTGGCGTCGTTGCCATGTTGCCGGGGCTGGTGGTGTATGGCGCTTCGGTGTTTTTTCTGAATCGCTCGATCGAAACCTGGTTCGACGTGCGGGTCGATAATGCCCTGACTGCCGGCGTCAATCTGGGGCAGGCCGCACTCGACGACCTGCTGCGCGAGCTCGACAAGAAAGCCCAGCGCATGGCGCTGTCGCTGTCGGATGAAGGCATGGGTTCTGTCATCACCAGCCTGTCCACTCTGCGCGAGCAGAGCGCGGTGCAGGAGTTGACCCTGTTCGATGAACGCGGCGGGGTCATCGCGCACGTCGGCAGCGAGCTCGGCACGCTGCTGCCCTTGCTGCCCGATCGCAGCATTCTCTGGCAGGTGCGGCAACAAAAACCCTACAGCCGCATCGAGGAGGTGCCCGAGCGCGGTCTCATCATGCATGTGATCGTGCCGGTCTACACCAGCGCGTTGACCGACGAAACGCGCGTGCTGCAATTGGTGCAGCCGGTCCCCAACAGCCTGGCGAACGATGCGCAGGCCGTGCGCCTGGCCTATCAGGAATACCAGCAAATATCGGTTTCCCGCCTTGGCCTGAAACGCATTTATGGGGTGGCGCTCACGCTGACCTTGATGCTGGCGTTGTTGATGACCTTCGTCATCGCGTATTTGCTGTCGGAGCGTTTGGGCGCGCCGTTGCGTACGCTGGCACGTGGCACCCGCGCCGTGGCCAAGGGCGACTTTTCCGAAATGCCCATGGTGAAAAGTCGCGACGAGCTGGGCGTGCTGATCCAGTCGTTCAACCGGATGACCCGTCAACTATCCGATGCGCGTGAGCAGGTTGCCAGAAACCATCAGGAAACCGAGCAGGCCAAGGCGTTCCTGGAACGGGTGCTGGCGAACCTGTCTTCTGGCGTGGTGGTGCTGGACGAAGCGATGCGGGTGCGCACGATGAACGGCGCGGCCGTTCAGATCCTGGATGTGACGACTGAGGTGCTGGACGGTCAGGCGCTGACTGGACTGGGTCAGCCGGAAGATGCGTTGCACGCATTTGGCGTCTTGGTTGCGGCGCGCTTTGGCGACAATGAAGGCGAGTGGCAGGAGCAGATCAATTATGTCGGCAACGGCATCAGGCAGACCCTGTTGCTTCGCGGCACGCGCCTGCCGCCGGGCGTAGAGCGTGGCTATGTGCTGGTGTTCGATGACGTGACCAAACTGATCGATGCCGAGCGTAATGCAGCATGGAGTGAAGTGGCGCGTCGGTTGGCACACGAAATCAAAAACCCGTTGACCCCTATCCAGTTATCGGCCGAACGCATTGCGCACAAACTTGACGGACGGCTTCAGCCAGCGGATGCCGAGTTCGTGAAACGGGCGACGCAAACCATCGTCAACCAGGTCGCTGCCATGAAAAGCATGGTGGATGCATTTGCGGGCTACGCGCGAATGCCGCGCGCCAAGCTGGAAGCGCTTGATATCAATGCGCTGGTGCATGAGGTTCTGGCACTTTATGACGCCAACGCACTGGGCTTGCAGTTAAACCTCGACGCCGATTTGCCCTGTATTTCTGGCGACTCCACATTATTGCGTCAGGTGATCCATAATCTGTTGCAAAATGCGCAGGATGCGTTGGCAGACCATTCGGCACCCTGTGTCGAGGTCAGTACGCAACTCAAAAACAATATGGTTTGTTTGAGCGTAAAAGATAATGGAGCCGGATTTCCGGAGCACTTGATGACGCGGCTGTTTGAGCCTTATGCAACGACCAAGGCCAAAGGGACGGGCCTGGGCCTGGCCATTGTCAAAAAAATTGTAGAAGAACATCAGGGCAAAATTCAGATCGAAAATCGCAAATCGGGCGGTGCGGCAATTCGCATTGCACTGCCGGTTTTTGCGGCAGCAGGGGAGAACACGTGAGCGGGCATATTCTCGTCGTGGACGATGAGGTGGGCATTCGTGAATTGTTGTCGGAAATTCTCACCGACGAGGGTTACGACGTGCATCTGGCGGAAAATGCAGAGTCGGCGCGCGCCTTTCGTGCCGGGCGGCGTCCGGACCTGGTTCTGCTGGATATCTGGATGCCCGATACCGATGGCGTCACGCTCCTGAAAGAATGGGCAGGCAGTGGCCAGCTCACGATGCCGGTGGTGATGATGTCCGGCCATGGCACCATCGATACGGCAGTCGAGGCAACCAAGCTCGGGGCTACGGATTTTCTGGAAAAGCCGGTGACCCTGGCCAAGCTGCTCGACACCGTCAATAAAGCGATCAAGCGCGGCGTAGCCCTGCCCCGGCGTACCCCGGGTATGGATTTGTCGTCTCTTGGCAAAAGCCCGCTGATCCTCGAACTCAAAAAACGCCTCACCCAGATTGCCAGTAACACTGCGCCCGTTTTGTTATTGGGCGAGCCCGGCAGCGGATTCGAAGTCTGCGCCCGTTTTTTGCACCAGCCCACCACCCCGTGGGTGGAAATCAAGGATCGCGCGCGGCTGGTATCCGACCCCTTGAGTTACGTTGAAACACTGGGCAATGGCACGCTCTTTCTGCCCGATGCCTGCGAGTTGGCTCGCCTGGAGCAAAAAGGCCTGGGACTGCTGCTCGATCGCATCGAAGGCGGTGGCGCGCGGCTGGTGTGTGCCAGCAGCCGCAGTCTGGATGCGATGGTCGCGGCAAATGAATTCGACAGCCGCCTGTTCTACCGCCTGTCCAGCCTGGCGATTCAGGTGCCGCCGTTGCGCGACCATCGCGAAGACGTGCCCGATATCGCCAATGTGATGCTGTCTCACCTGGTGGAGGAAGGCGCCTGTCCGGTGCGCCGGCTCACCACCCCGGCGATGAACCAGCTGCGCAACTTCGATTGGCCGGGTAACCTGCCACAGCTTAATAACGTGGTGCGTACGCTGGCGGTGACGGCGTTGTCGGGCGAAATCGATGCCATCGACGTGAATCGGGTAATTGCGCCCATCAAGCAGGCCGCGCCCGCGGTGTCGCACGGCATCTCGTTCGATATTCCGCTACGCGAGGCGCGCGATGCGTTCGAGCGGATGTATTTCGAGCATCTGATACAGACAGAGGGCGGCAGCATGACACGGGTCGCCGACAAGTCCGGGCTGGAGCGCACCCACTTGTATCGCAAGCTCAAGCAGTTGAATATCCGGCATGGAAGGCGGCTGGACGAAGACCTGTTGTAAGTTTTAAGGAACACGCGTGAAAATCATCATTCTTGGTGCGGGACAGGTTGGCTCCAATCTGGCCGAAAGTCTGGTTGCCGAAAACAACGACATTACCGTCATTGACCTGGACCTCGCCCGGCTGGCGCTGTTGCAGGACCGTTTCGACCTGCGCACCGTACAGGGGCATGCGGCGCATCCGTCCATCCTCAAGAAAGCGGGCGCGGCCGACGCCGACATGCTGGTGGCGGTTACCCAAAGCGATGAAACCAATCTGGTCGCCTGCCGGCTGGCCGCGACCCTGTTCAATATCCCTACCCGCATCGCGCGGATCCGCTCGCCCGATTTTCTGGAGACTGAAAGCGGGTTTCTGGCCGAGCATTTCGGCGTCGACCACATCATCAGCCCGGAACAGGAGGTCACTGAAACCCTGCGCCGCCTGATCGAACACCCCGAGGCCTTGCAGGTGCTCGACTTCGCCGAGGGCAGGGTGCGGCTGGTGGCGGTGCGGGCCTACCACGGCGGCCCGCTGGTCGGCCACGAGCTGCAGGATATCCGCCGCCACATGCCCGACATCGACTGCCGGGTGGCGGCGATCTACCGGCGCGATCGCGGCATCGTGCCGAAGGGGATCACCGTCATCGAACCAGGCGACGAGGTGTTTTTCATTGCGCGCCGCGAGGACATTCCTGCGGTGATGCGCGAAATGCGGCGGATGGAACGCCCGGTCAAGCGGGTGATGATTGCCGGCGGCGGCAACATCGGGCGGCGGCTGGCGGCGCGGCTGGAGCGCGACTACGAAGTCAAGCTGATCGAGATCAATAAGGCCGCCAGCAACCAGCTGGCCGAAACGCTGCACCGCACCCTGGTGCTGACCGGCGACGCCACCGATGAAGACCTGCTGGAGCAGGAAAACATCGAATCCATGGATGTATTCTGCGCGCTCACCAACGACGACGAAGACAATATCATGTCGGCGCTGCTGGCCAAGCGCATGGGCGCGCATCGCGTGATTGCGCTGATCAACCGCTCGGCTTACGTGAACCTGGTGCAGGGCGGCGAGATCGACATCGCCATTTCGCCGGCGCAGGCGACCGTGGGGCCGCTGCTCTCGAAAATCCGCCGCGGCGACATGGCGGCAGTTCACAGCTTGCGGCGCGGCGCCGCCGAAGTCCTCGAAATCGTGATTCACGGAGACCTGAAAACCTCCAAGGTGGTGGGGCGCCGCATCGGCGATGTGGCGCTGCCCGAAGGTTCGGCAATCGCCGCCATCATCCGCGGCGAGGAGGTGCTGATCGCCCACCACGATACGCTGATGGAGGCGGAAGACCACCTCATTCTGTTCGCGCTCAACAAGCGCATCATTCCCAGGATCGAAAAGTTGTTTCAGGTCGGTTTCGGGTTTTTCTGAGTCTCCCCCATGCACCGTCTCGCGCCTGTATTGCATGTGCTTGGCCTGGTGATCCTGATTTTTTCCTTCACCATGCTGGCGCCGCTGTTGACGGCATTTTTTGCGCACGATGCCGCGCAGTTCGCGTTTTATGAGTCCTTTGCCATGACGCTGGCCGCCGGTTTGGCGTTATGGCTGGGCGGGCGCCGCTGGCGGCGCGAGCTCAAAGTGCGCGACGGTTTTTTGCTGGTGATCCTGGTGTGGACCAGCCTGCCCGCCTTCGCCACCCTCCCCTTGCTGATTTATGCGCCGGGCATGAGTTTCACCGAGGCCTATTTCGAAACCGTCTCGGCGCTGACCACCACCGGTGCCACCGTCATGACCGGCCTCGATACCCTGCCGCCCTCGCTCAACCTGTGGCGGCACCTGCTCAACTGGCTGGGCGGCATGGGCATCATCGTGCTGGCGGTGGCGATTCTGCCGCTCCTGGGGATAGGCGGACGCCAGCTGCTCCGTGCCGAGCTGCCGGGACCGATCAAGGACAGCAAGCTCACGCCGCGCATCGCCGACACTGCCAAGCTGCTGTGGGCGGTGTATGCCGCGCTCACCGCGCTCTGTGCGCTGGCGCTGAAGCTGGCGGGGATGAGCTGGTTCGACGCCGTCTGCCACGCCTTCGCCGCGATGAGCCTGGGCGGCTTTTCCACCCACGACGCCAGCGTCGGCTATTTCAATTCGCCGCTGATCGAGGCGGTGCTGATTGTTTTCATGCTGCTGGCGGCGCTCAATTTCGTGACGCATTTTCTGGTCTTTCGCCAGCGCAGCCTGGCGGCCTACCGGCATGATCCCGAAGTGGCCGGCGTGCTCGTTTTGGTGGCGGCGAGCTGTCTCGGTGTCAGCCTCTACGTCTGGCAGGCCGGCGTCTATCCGGAGTTTCTGACGGCCTTGCGCCATGTCAGCTTCAACCTGGTGTCGCTCGCCACCGATTGCGGCTTTGTCAGCACCGACTTCAATACCTGGCCGATATTCGCGCCGATGTGGATGCTGTTTCTCAGCTGCGTCACCGCAAGCTCAGGCTCCACTGGCGGCGGGCTGAAAATGATCCGCGCGATGCTGATGTTCCGTCAGGGCGTGCGCGAACTCGAACAGCAGTTGCACCCCGCCGCGCGCCTGCCGGTCAAGATCAGCGGCCATGCCGTGCCCAACCAGATCGTGTTCGCAATCCAGGCCTTTGCCATGATGTATATCGCCACCATTGTGGCGATGACGCTAATCCTGCTGGCCAGCGGACTCGATTTCATCAGTGCGTTTTCCGCCGTCATCGCGTGCATCAACAACGCCGGCCCGGGACTCAACGAGGTCGGCCCCGGAACAAATTATGCCGGACTCAGCGACTTTCAGACCTGGGCGCTCAGTTTCACCATGCTGCTCGGGCGGCTCGAACTGTTCACCGTATTTGTGCTCTTTACCCGCGCCTTCTGGCGCGCCTGAGGGCGGGCGCTGGTAACATGGCGGGTCGATGCCGGCCTGGCGGAACGTTTAATGTCGCAAATACTGCCTGTCGTCCACATTCTTTCGAAGGTGCTGATACTGTTTTCGGCGGCATTCCTGCTGCCGCTGGCTATCTCGCTGGGGTTGGAGGACGGCGCGCACCGGGCCTACAACGAGGCGATTGTCACCAGCTTTCTGTCCGGGCTGTTGTTGTGGCTGCTTTCGCGCCGGGGGAAGCGCGAGCTGCAAACGCGCGACGGCTTCCTGCTGGTGGTGATGATCTGGACCATCCTGCCGCTGTATTCCACCATTCCGCTGCTGGCCCACATGCCGGGTCTCAGCTTCACCGATGCCTATTTCGAGGCGGTGTCGGGGTTGACGGCTACCGGCGCAACGGTGCTGTCCGGACTGGATAATCTGCCGCCTTCGATCAACATCTGGCGCACGCTGATGCACTGGATCGGCGGCATGGGGGTGATCGTGCTGGTGGTTGCCGTGCTGCCGATGCTGGGCGTCGGCGGCCGGCAGCTGTTCAAGGCCGAAATACCGACGCCGATGAAGGACAACAAGCTCACCCCGCGCATGGCCGAAACCGCCAAGGGGTTATGGCTGGTGTACGCGATCATCACTGTGATCTGCATCCTGGCGTTATGGGTAGGCGGCATGGGCTGGGTGGACGCCATGGTTCACGCCTTCAGCGTCATGAGCCTGGGCGGCATGTCGTCGCACGACGCGAGCCTGGGCTATTTCAATTCCGTCACGCTGGAAATCATCGTCATGGTGTTTGCGCTGATTGCCGGCATCAGCTTTTCCACGCATTTCATGGCGTTTCGCATGCGCAATCTGCTGGCGTACCGTTTCGACACCGAAATTCGCTGGTACTTCGGCGTGCTCGGCGCCAGCATCGTCGGGCTGACCTTTTATTTGCTGTACCAAGGGGTTTATCCCGCTTTTCCCGAGGCGCTGCGCTTCGTGGCATTCAACACCGTCTCGGTCGCCACCACGCTCGGGTTTTCCACCACCGATTTCAACGCCTGGCCCTATTTCGCGCCGCTGTGGATGCTGTTCCTGTCGAGCTTCATCGCCAGTTCGGGCTCCACCGGCGGCGGCATCAAGATGCTGCGGGCGACGCTGCTCTACAAGCAGGTGTATCGCGAACTGATCAAGCTGATCCATCCCCGCGCGGAAATCCACACCAAGGTCGGCCAGCAGGCGGTGCCCAGCAAGATCATCTACGCCGTGCTGGCCTTCCTGTTCATCTACGTCGCCTCGATCGTTATCCTGTCGTTCATTCTCGCCGCATCGGGGCTGGACGTTTTCACCGCCTTCACCGCGGTGGTTGCCATGGTCAACAACACCGGCCCCGGCCTGGGCCTGGTTGGCCCCGCCAGCACCTATGCCGTACTGAATGATTTTCAGACCTGGGTGTGCAGCTTTGCCATGCTGCTCGGGCGGCTTGAATTCTTTACCCTGCTGGTGGTGTTGACCCCGGTTTTCTGGAGAAAATAATGCCGTCAATCGCTGATTTCGAAGCCATGCTGGCGGCCGGCCGCGACAATGCGTTGCTGCGCTTTTCGCTCGGCAACGAATACCTCAAGCAGGGCAACGCGGCAAAAGCCGCCGCGCATCTGTCTCGTGCGGTTGAGCACGACCCGAAATATTCCGCTGCCTGGAAACTGCTGGGGCGCGCGCTGACCGACACCGAGGCTTGGCCCGAAGCGCTGGCGGCTTACCAGCAGGGTATCGCGGTGGCCGAGGCACGCGGCGACAAGCAGGCCGCCAAGGAAATGAGCGTGTTTGCGCGACGTATCCAGAAACAGCTTGGGTTAAAATCCGGGGATTGAATTTTTTAGGAGCAGTAAATGACGCGGATGGTGAATTGTGTGAAGCTCGGGCGCGAAGCCGAAGGCCTGCCTTTCCAGCCGGTGCCGGGCGAGCTGGGCAAAAAGATTTTCGAGAATGTGTCGAAAGAAGCCTGGGGCGGATGGCAGCGTCACCAGACCATGCTGATCAACGAGAATCGCCTTAATCTGGCTGACGCGCAGGCGCGCAGCTATTTGATGGAACAGATGGATCGCTATTTGTTTGGCGGCGGCGAGGTCGATGCTGCTGCAGGGTATGTTCCGCCCGGTACGCCCAGCAAGTGAGTTGGACGTGCAGATGAAAACGGGCTCCAACAGGAGCCCGTTTTTTTGAAGTGAAGATGGATTAAAGCACTTCTTTTTCGATTTCTTCCAGCGAGGTGTGGCGCACGTCCTTGCCCTTGACCATGTAGACCACGTATTCCGACATGTTCTTGGCGTGGTCGCCCATGCGTTCGATGGCCTTGGTGACGAACAGGATGTCGATGAAAACCGAAATGGTGCGCGGATCTTCCATCATGAAGGTGATGAGGTGGCGCAGATTGAGGCGGAATGCCTCGTCCACGTCCTGATCCTGGCGCGCGATTTCCACCGCCAGCGTCGCGTCCAGGCGGGCAAACCCGTCGAGCGCCTTGCGCAACATGTCGAGCACCATCGTGGCCATGTATTTGACTTCAGTAAAGCGGGGCTGGCTGAGGCGTTCGGATTTGTGGATCAAAATGGCCATGCGCGCGATTTTGGCGGCTTCGTCGCCGATGCGCTCGAGGTCGGTGATGGTTTTCACGACCATCATCACCATGCGCAGGTCGGACGCCGTAGGCTGACGGCGTGCAATGATGTGGGTGCAGTCTTCGTCGATGGCTACTTCCAGCGCATTAACATTGTGATCGTTGGCATCCACCTGCGCGGCCAGTTCCAGGTCGCCCTTGATGAGAGCTTCAACGGCATTGGTGATTTGTTCTTCGACCAGGCCACCCATTTTCAGCACGTTGGCGCGCACGGCTTCCAGCT
>JADMKH010000265.1 GCA_018780025.1 Thiobacillus sp. | reverse complement strand
ATTTCCACGTCGAGGTCGCCCGCCTCGACCGCGCGCGTGCCGCCCAGCAGGCGCTTGACCGGATCGACCAGCGAACGGGTGACGAAGCCCGCAAAAATCAGCCCGAGCGCGGTGGCCATCGCGGTGATGATCCAGTTGAGGGTAGTGGCGCGCGCCTCTTCCGCCTTGGCCTGGGTGGCGGTGTCCTGGGTCAGCTTGTTGAGGATGTCGATGGTCTTGCCGATTTCGACGTCGACGGTGTCCTTCTCGCGCAGCAGCGCTTCGCGCACGATCTTCTCCGAGCGTGGCGTACCTTCCTGCGCCTCGATCTGGAACAGGCGAAAAGTCATGTGAAAGTGCTGGCGTGCAGTCTGGATGGAAGGCAGTTGCCTGCCCAGCACGGCGAGGGTGACCCGGTCGAGTGCGATGTCCTTTTGCGCTTCGGCTTCATTCAGCATGCGCAATGAGGAATCGACAATCTGGTCGGCATTGACGCCGCGCATGTCGAAGCCGCTGGATTCGCGGGCGAGAAAGTCCGCATCGGGACGCGCCACCTCCATCCCCGCCAGCACCCGCTCCATGTGCACGATCTGCTGGCGGATGAGGATTTCCACGCTGGCTACCTGCTGCTGCAACGGCAGGTAGTAATCGGACAGCGCGCGCACCTGGTTGTTGAGCTGGCGAAAGTTGAGCACCGACAGCCAGGTGACGATCACCATCAGCACCAGCAGTGCGGTGGTAATGCTGAAGATTTTCAGGCTGATGGGAAGTCGCATTGGGCCGGGCCTCGAACGCTCAGGTATTCAAGCCTAGCGTTCGCTGCGAATCCGTCAACATTCCCGGGGGAATTGCGCTCTAGACCTGCCCCGGCACCACCGGCACGCCACTTGCCACATCACCACACTGCGCGCGATAGCGTAGCGCGTGATCCATCAGCACGATGGCCATCAGCGCCTCGGCAATCGGCGTGGCGCGGATGCCGACGCAGGGGTCGTGGCGGCCATGGGTGACGACTTCGATCGGCTGGCCGTGCAGGTCAATGGAGCGGCCTGGCAGGCGGATGGATGAAGTGGGTTTGATCGCGATGTGCGCGACGATGGCCTGGCCACTTGAGATGCCGCCGAGGATGCCCCCCGCATGATTGCTCAGGAAGCCTTCGGGCGTGATTTCGTCGCGGTGCTCGGTGCCTTTTTGCCGCGCGACCGCCATGCCGTCGCCGATTTCCACGCCCTTGACGGCATTCAGCCCCATCAAAGCATGCGCGAGGTCGGCGTCGAGCTTGTCGTAGAGCGGTTCGCCCCAGCCGGGCGGCACGTTTTCGGCGACGACGCTGACCTTCGCACCAACCGAATCGCCCGATTTGCGCAATTCATCCATGAAGGTTTCGAGCTCGGGCACGATGGTGGCACAGGGCGCAAAGAAAACGTTGTTGTTGACCTCGTCCCATGACTCAAAGGGAATATCGACCGGACCGAGCGCGCTCATGTAGCCGCGGATGACAATGCCGTAGTGCGCATTCAGCCATTTTTTGGCAATGGCGCCGGCACCCACGATAGGGGCGGTCAGCCGCGCCGACGAACGGCCGCCACCGCGCGGATCGCGGGCGCCGAATTTTTGCGTGTAGGTGTAGTCGGCGTGGCCGGGACGGAAGGTCTCGCTGATGTTGCCGTAGTCCTTGCTGCGCTGGTCCTCGTTGCGGATCAGCAATCCGATTGGCGTACCGGTGGTTTTGCCTTCGTAGGTGCCGGACAGGATTTCCACGCTGTCGGATTCGCGGCGCTGGGTGACGTGACGCGAAGTGCCGGGCTTGCGGCGGTCAAGATCATGCTGGATATCGGCCTCGACCAACGCCATGCCGGGCGGGCAGCCATCGACCACGCAACCGATGGCGGGGCCGTGCGATTCGCCGAACACGGTGACACAAAACAGTTTGCCGAGTGAGCTACCAGACATGGCCATTACCCAAAAATAGAGCCAAAAGAATGCGCCGAAGTCTAGCACAGGCGCGGCCTTGGGCGCCGACAGCCCCCCTCCACCGAACTTACTGTCATGATGGTGTTCTACGCTGAGTAGCGAATCAGAACTTCTCCCACCCATGAGGGCCTCATATGAATACCCCGCAACGCGTCAACGCACTTGGCCAAAGTCTCTGGCTGGACAACCTCTCGCGCAGCCTGATTCAGGACGGCACTCTGGCCCGGCTGATCGCTGAGGACAGCGTGTCCGGCGTGACGTCCAATCCGTCTATTTTTCAGAATGCACTCGCTACCAGTCCTTATTACGCAGACGATCTGGCCAGGCTCAAAACCAGCGAGCCGGACGCCGAACGCCGCTACGAAGCGCTGGTCATTCCCGACATCCAGGCTGCGTGCGACCTGCTGCTGCCCACGTTCGAAGCCAGCGGCGGCAACGATGGCTATGTCAGCCTGGAAGTTGCGCCGCGCTGGGCCTATGACACATCGCGCACGGTAGAAGAAGCCAAGCTACTGTCGATTGCAGTCAGTCGACAGAATGTACTGATCAAGGTGCCAGGCACACCCGAGGGCGTCAGCGCGTTTGAAACCTTGACGACGCTGGGCATCAACATCAACGTCACCTTGCTGTTTTCAGTCGCGCAGACCGAGGCGGTATTCAATGCTTATATCCGCGGACTCACCGCGCGGGTACGCGCCGGTGCCGAAATCCGCCACAGCAAGGCGGTGGCCAGCCTGTTTCTGTCGCGCGTCGATACGCTGGTCGACACGCAGCTCACCGAAATCGGCACCCAGGAGGCGTTGTCGCTGCGCGGCAAAGCTGCGGTGGCAATGGCTAAACTCGCGTATCAAAGCTATCTGAATCTGTTTCATGGCGAGGCCTTTGCCGAACTGGCGAAACAAGGCGCAACGCCCCAATACCTGTTGTGGGCGAGTACGGGCGTCAAGAATCCGGATTACCACGATCTGCTCTACGTTGAACCGTTGATCGGCCGCGAAACCATCAACACCCTGCCCGACAAGACACTGGCCGCGCTGCGTGAGCACGGCAAGCCGGCACTCCACGTGGAAGGAGGGATTGCGGAGGCAAAAGCCCAACTGGCCGAACTGGCGCAGCGTGGTGTTGATATGGATGTAATCGGCAACACCCTGCAGGACGACGGCGTCAAATCGTTTGAAGCGGCCTTTCAAAAGCTGCTGCAGCAAACCGGCTGAGCCGCGCTCGATAACCCCTACCCTGCGTGCGTTGTTGATGCCCCGGAAATTCGGCATCATCATCGCCCCGCTGAAAACCGCGTTGTACCCCTCAATCAAGGAGCCTGTCCATGAAAGCCCGTGCCGCTGTCGCCTGGGAAGCAAGGAAACCGTTGTCGATTGAAGAGGTGGACGTTGAAGGTCCGCGCGAAGGCGAGGTGCTGCTGCAGGTCGTCGCCAGCGGCGTCTGCCACACCGACGCCTTCACCCTGTCGGGCGACGATCCGGAAGGCGCCTTCCCCTGCATCCTCGGCCACGAGGGCGGCTGCATCGTGGTGGAATGCGGGCCGGGGGTGAAAACGCTGAAACCGGGCGACCACGTGATTCCGCTCTACATTCCCGAGTGCGGCCACTGCGAATACTGCGCCTCGCCCAAGACCAACCTGTGCCAGTCGATCGCCGCCACCGTGTGGACCGGCACCATGCCCGACCGCACCCGGCGTTTTTCCAAAAACGGCAAGCCGATTTTCCACTACATGGGCTGCTCGACCTTTGCCGAATACACCGTGGTGCCGGAAATCGCGCTCGCCAAGATCAACCCCGCGGCGCCGCTGGACAAGGTCTGCCTGCTCGGTTGCGGCGTCACCACCGGCATCGGCGCGGTGCTGAACACCGCCAAAGTCGAGCCCGGCTCGACCGTCGCCGTGTTCGGTTTGGGCGGCATCGGCCTGTCGTGCATCCAGGGCGCAGTGATGGCCCAGGCCGGGCGCATCATTGCCATCGACCTCAACCCCGACAAGTTCGAAATGGCCCGCGCCCTTGGCGCCACCGACTTCATCAACCCGCGCGAAGTCAACGGTTCGCTGGTCGAGTACATCCGCGATCTGACAAAGGGCGGCGTCGATTATTCGTTCGAATGCATCGGCAACGTCAACGTGATGCGCGACGCGCTGGAATGCACCCACATGGGTTGGGGCGTGGCTACAGTGATAGGCGTGGCCGGGTCGGGACAGGAAATCTGCACCCGCCCGTTCAACCTGGTCGTCGGCCGCACCTGGAAAGGCACCGCATTCGGCGGCGTCAAGGGGCGCAGCCAGTTGCCGGGCTACGTCGACAACTACATGGCTGGCAAGATCGAGCTGGATAAACTGGTCACCCACACCATGCCGCTGGAAGACATCAACACCGCGTTCGACCTGATGCACGCAGGCAAGAGCATCCGCTCGGTCATCATTTTTTGAGGTGGGCGATGAAACAAGTTGAAAGAATCAGGGAATTCGGCGGCTGGCTCGAACGCTGGCAACACGAATCCGAAGCCTGCCGCTGCAGCATGACCTTTTCGGTCTACCTGCCGCCGCAGGCGGCGACGCAAAAGCTGCCGGTGGTGTATTGGCTGTCGGGGCTCACCTGCACCGACGACAACGTGCGTACCAAGGCCGGCGCACAGCGCTACGCAGCCGAACTGGGCCTGATCCTCGTGATGCCCGATACCAGCCCGCGCGGCGATGCCGTCCCCGATGTGCCCGAGCGTTACGACCTGGGCAAGGGTGCCGGTTTTTACGTCAATGCCACTGCGGCGCCGTGGGCCACGCACTATCAGATGTACGACTACGTCACCCGCGAACTGCCTGCGCTCGTCGAGGCGAACTTCCCCGCAATCCCCGGCAGGCGCGCCATCAGCGGCCACTCGATGGGCGGCCACGGCGCGCTGATCTGCACGCTGAAAAACCCCGGCCTGTATGCCTCGGTCTCGGCCTTCGCGCCGATCTGCAATCCGGTCGTCAGCCCGTGGGGGCAAGGCTGCTTCGGCGCCTACCTCGGTGAAGACCAAAAAACCTGGGAAGCCTGGGACGCCACCTGCCTGGTCAACGCCGGGGCGACGCTGCCGCCCGCGCTGATCGACCACGGCAGCGCCGACGAATTTCTGGCCGGGCAGCTTTATCCGCAAAACCTGCAAGCCGCCTGCGCCGCGCGCGGCATCCCGCTCACGCTCAGGATGCAGGACGGCTACGACCACAGCTATCACTTCATCGCCAGTTTCATCGGCGAGCATCTGGCATTTCATGCGCGGGCACTGGCAGCGTGATGGCCGGGCGCAACCCAGAACCTGTTTATATCCTGCAAAAAATTCTTGAATAGACAACAGGATGGGCAAGGATGAGGATAGGCCGTCGCGCCCGATTGTTTTCATCGCGCGCGATGGCACCCTGAAACCGATGCAAGGAGAGACGCCATGAACACCAGTCCTTTGCCCACCAGCCACCTCGACCAATCCGCCGGACTGCTGCGCCCGGCATGCGACTTGCCGGACCGCGTGAAACTGACGCAGCCGGCGATTGATGTGATGACCGATTTCCGTCGCATGACCGCCTTCATTGCCAGCCCGGACGACACGCTCCAGCAGGCCGAAGCCCGCATGATCCGGCGCAAGGTCCGCCTGCTGTTCGTGATGGACGGCGAGGACCGGATGGCTGGGCTGGTGACCAGCACCGATATCTACGGAGAAAAGCCCATGCAGGTGGTGCAAGGCCGGGGCATCCACCGCGACGAGGTGCGGGTGGCCGACATCATGACTCCGGTCGATCTGCTGGAAGCCATCGACTTCGACGACCTCTCCCACGCCAGCGTCGGCCACGTGCTGGAAACGCTCAAGTCGCGCGGCCGCCAGCACGCACTGGCGTTCGAAAGCGCAGGCGGCCGGAAAATGGTGCGCGGCCTGTTGTCGCTGTCGCAACTGTGCAAGCAGCTCGGCATCACCGTGCAAACCACCGAAGTCGCCCTCACTTTTACCGAAATCGAGCAGCAACTGGCGCACGCTTGAACACCGGGCGATCGGGTCAACGGTCGCCCGCTTCGCTATCCCGTAAAACCCCCAAGGTTTTCCCGCGCGGCGTCTTGTGCTCCAATCCGGGGGTTCCGGCTGCATGAACCTGTGTGCCGGATCGGAGCGAGACCGCAAACACGATAAAAAAATCAGGCACATGAATATTTCCGTCAGCGAACTAATCGTCAGATATCTGGAGCGCCTGGGGATCGACCACATCTTTGGCATGCCGGGCGCGCACGTGTTGCCGATCTACGACCGCCTGCATGACTCCAGCGTGAAAAGCGTGCTGGTGAAGCACGAGCAGGGCGCGGCCTTCATGGCGGGCGGCTATGCGCGGGTGGCGCACCGGCCCGCCGCCTGCATCGCCACCGCCGGTCCCGGCGCGACCAATCTCATTACCGGCATTGCCAACGCCTATGCCGAGCGGCTGCCGGTACTGGCGATCACCGGCGAGACGTCCACCTATATTTTCGGCAAGGGCGGCCTGCAGGAAAGCTCGGGCGAAGGCGGCGCCATCGATCAGGGTGCGCTGTTCGCCAGCGTCACCCGCTATCACAAGCTCATCGAGCGCACCGACTATCTCGGCCAGGTGTTGAATCAGGCCACACAGGCGCTGCTCGGGCGCGAGCCGGGGCCGGTGCTGCTGTCGATTCCGTATAACGTGCAGAAGGAAATGGTCGATGAATCCGTACTCGACCAGATTCATTTCCCCCGCCCGGCGTCGGTACACCACACGCCATCCGCCCATGCACTGGCCGACCTGCTGCGTGCCTCACACGCCCCGGTCTTCATCGCGGGCCATGGCTGCATCCAGGCTGGGGCGCGCGATCTCGTTGCTGCCTTTTCCGAGCGCTTCAACATTCCGGTTACCACCAGCCTCAAGGCCAAGGGCGTGGTGGCCGAGGGCACGCCCCTGTCGCTGGGCTGCCTCGGCGTCACCTCCAATGGCGACGCCTACCGCTACCTGGTCGATCATGCCGATCTACTGATTTTTCTGGGCGCGGGCTTCAACGAACGCACCAGTTATTTGTGGGATAGCAAGCTGCTGGCCAACAAGAAAATCGCCCAGGTCGACCGCGACGCCGCACAACTTGGCCGCGTGTTCCAGCCGGACGTGGCGATCTGCGGCGACATCCGTGCGGTGGTGGAAGACGTGTTCGCCACGCTGGAATCTGACGGCATGCCGCCCAAGGCCCGTGACCTGCTGGACAGTCATCAGGCAGCCACGGCGGCGCCAGCGGGTGACGTCAGCGCTGCGCAGCCGGCGCAATTTCGTCTGATGCAGTTATTCTTCAGCGAACTCGCCCAACGCTTCCCGCACAACGCGCTGGTGTTCGACGACAACATCGTCTTCGCGCAAAGCTATTTCGACGTGTCCGACCGCAACCACTATTTCCCCAACTCCGGCATCTCCTCGCTCGGCCACGCCCTGCCCGCCGCCATCGGCGCGCGTTGCTTTTCGCCGGACAGCCCCACCTTCGCCATCCTTGGCGACGGCGGTTTCCAGATGTGCTGCATGGAAATGATGACGGCGGTGAACTACGGCATCCCGCTCAATGTGGTGGTGATCAACAACGGCACGCTCAGCCTGATCCGCAAAAATCAGTTCCAGCTTTATGGCGAACGCTACATCGACTGCGACTTTGTGAACCCCGATTTCGGCCTGCTCGCGCAGTCGTTCGGGGTCAAGCATCACCGCATCGAAACCGAAGCCGAACTCGACGCGCTATTTGCAACCGCCGACCTGACTGGCGGCATCAATCTCATCGAAATCCTGCTCGACAAACATGCCTTCCCCCGCTACCTGTCGGCGCGCTAGCGCTGACGGGCGCATCGTGGCGCAACTCGCCGTCATTGCCTCATTTGAAACTGCGCTGGGGGACGGCGGCTAACGGGTTTTCATGCCTCCAGCCCAGTCATGACCAGCCAGAATTGATCAGACCGCTAAAACCTCCAGCCGAAACCGACCCCAACCACGATGGGATCGAGCTTGATATGGCTGACTTTGGCCCCGTTCGCCGCAAGTTTTACGTCGGAGTCGATGTAAATTTTCTTGATGTCGAAGTTGATAAATTTGTCTTTGTAGATTTCCACATCGAAGCCTGCTTGCAGCGCGGCCCCCCAGCTGTCTTTATCCAGGGCCAACGGTCCAACGCCCGGCACGTTGAGATTGACGTCCGAGAAATGCGTGTAGTTGATTCCCGCGCCCAGATAGGGTCTGAATTTTCCATCCGGAATAAAGTGGTACTGAGCGGTCAATGTGGGTGGCAGGTGCTTGGCAGTTCCGATCCTGGCGCCGCTTAGGGAAACATCGTGCTCCTGGGGGTACGTGAGGATCAGTTCCAGTGCGATGTTCTTCGTCAGGAAATAACTGAAATCCACCTCGGGCGCCCATTTGTCATTCAAGGTAATGGCATCGGCGGGTACGCCCAGCCCGGGAATCGGATCGGACTGGTTTCTGGGCTGGATATCGATCGCGCGGATCCGAACAAGCCAATCGCCCTGATCAGCTTGAGATTGTCCCGCAACCGTCAAGACATTGAAAAAAACGAAAGCCAGGCCTAAGTATTTCAACATTACATTTCTCCCTGAATGACCATGCGTCAAGCATGATAAGCAACCTTTAGGCCAGAAATAGTAATGTTTAAATTCAATACCTTATGTTTTCGTCTTTCAACAAACAGAAGCTGCGCTTCCCAAAATCCTTCATTGCACTTCACATGCCCGCAAACCGGGGAAGACCGGTTCATCAGGCAAATACTGCTTCGGTTATTCAACTACAGGGCAAGCCTGCCATCGTCCATAGCAATGCCGCTCACCGCAACTTAAAGCCGTGGCTGGGAACGATAAGCTTTGGGATCGATGCTGTGTATATTCAGTTTCTGATGAACCGCCCTCCGCGTCACTTCCAGGGACTTCGCCACGTCGCTGATATTGCCGTGGAAGCGGGTAAGGGCCTGCTTGAGGATTTCCGCCTCCACCTGCTCAACCGCGCAACGCTTGGCTTCCTTGAGCGACTGGTCAACCACCTGACCGGATTCAATCGGTGCGGTGCCGCCCGTTTCCGGTAGCTGCACTTTTGTGATGACCGCGCCAGGGGAAAACAGGAACGTACGCTCCAGTACATTCTCCATCTCGCGCACGTTTCCAGGCCAGTTATATTGCGTTACCCGATCAATCGCGTCCTGGCTCAATGTTTTGTCGAGCTTGTTATACCTCGCGGCAAGTTGAGCGAGGATGTGATCGACGAGCGGCAGAATATCTTCGCGGCGTTCGCGCAGTGGCGGCAGATTGATGGGGATGACGTTTAACCGATAGTACAAGTCCTTTCTGAAACCGCCTTCGGCGATGAGTTTTTCAAGCTGATCTGCGGCAGCGGCAATCACGCGCACATTGGCAGACAGGTTCTGCTTGCCGCCCACCCGCTCGAACTCGCCATTTTGCAGCACCCGTAGCAGGCGAGCCTGGGTGGCCAGCGGCAGCGAATCGATTTCGTCGAGAAAAAGACTCCCGCCCTCCGCCCGCTCGAACAGGCCATGATGCACTTCATACGCGCCCGTAAACGCGCCACGTTCATGTCCGAACAACACCGTCTCGACCAGACTCTCAGGGATGGCGCCGCAATTCACCGCGACGAAACTCTTGTTCCATCGCTCGCTCATTGCATGGATGCGGCGCGCGACAACCTCCTTGCCCACACCGGTCTCTCCCGTGATCAGTACGGTCGCGGTGGTCGGCGCGGCCACGTCAACCGTCTCCAAAACCTTGAGCATGACTGGCGATCTTGCCACGAAGGTCGGACCTTTCGCATTCCCTGATTTGTCCGACTGGGCAGCGCACCAGGTTCCCCTGCCTTGTTTTCCCATGTCTATGCTGGCCTTGGCGGAAGCCAGTTGGCCGCGGATGACTTCGTGTTCGCGGTGATATTCATCCCCTTGCAAAGTGGCGGCCTTTTCGGGGTCGGTATAGATGCGCACCTCACACATCCCGTCTCCCACCGCAATTCGTTTGTCCAGAATCACCTTCGCATAGCCGAAGTTGCGCGCCGCTATCCCGCCAAAAACACTGGACGTCATCCTGCATAGGTCCGGGGCCTGCATGACCGTTTCCCCAAAGGGACAGCGGGTATTGATGACGCGCACCATGCCTGGCTCGCTGGTTGCGCGAGAAAAATTCCCCCCGATTTTGTTTTTAATCTCCACAATCATGTCGGCGTATTTATCCTGGTCCAAGGTACCGTCCAGTTCGGACTCCTCGCGATAGGCGCCTTCAAAGCAGCTACTGGCATTCAGTCCAAGCTGTTCGATATGACTCAAGCGGTTACTGCCATGGCATTTGACGCAACCCAGCTTCTCGCCCGCCTCGATACTTTTACCCACGAACGTTTGCAGAAACGTAATCGGGTTGAGATGGGAAAAGTATTTCTTGTTCATGGAAGTACTCCTGATTATTTTTGGCTTCCGCTTTGAAGGTGTCATTTGTGCAAGGGCGTTTTGACACCAGGACGCCCGTGACTTGCACCTCTCATCCGCCTGTGTGAAAAACTGTATCAAGCAGCAATATAGGCAAATCCAGAGCGCTTATTCATGCTCATCATGGCCACCCCCCAGGCGCACAATGTATTGCAGGGTCAGCTGGTTATCCGTTACATCCCGGCGGGATTCATCGCGCGTGAATTGCAGGCGGATGCGTGAAGACGCGCCCGGACTGTAGTCGACCATCAGCGTGTTGCGGCGGGGCGTGTAGGCACCGAGCACGGGCAGGTCGTCGGGATTGAGCGCCGCCCCTAAACGCAGGCTGCCGCTGTTTAGCCGGTCATGGCGCCAACCCACGCGCCAGGCGGGCATGAACTGGTATATGCCTTGCAGATACCAGCCGGATTGTGCGGTTTGATAATGATCCGAGACGCCGGCAGCGCAATTGCCGCCGGCACAACTCAGCGTGCCCGCTTCGTTACGGTGGAAATACTCGCCCTGGAGTTTGAAGTTGCTCACCGCGGAATTGCCGTCAGGCGCCCATTTCCAGACAAAATCGGCGATCCAGAGACGGCTCTTGCCGCTGAAACCATTGCGTGTCGGCGCGCCAAGTGCATCGGTGTCTTCATAGCTGCGCTCCTTTGGATCGACCCCCAGGTAAGACAACCCCGCGCGCCAGGAACTGGAAATTCCAGCATTACCGCTCACATGCGCGTACAGGGCACCCGCTATGCCGTCGTTTTCTTCAGCGACCGGGAAACCCCGCCCCCGGCCCAGTTCTACGCCCCATTCCACCGACATATTGGCTGGCGACATCCCCCATTTCACCTGCACGCCATCCTGCTTGTACTGATTTCCGAGAAAAGCCTTGTAGGGCAGCGCGGTGTCGGTGAAATCCCAATCGTCCAGACATTGCTGGTTCATATAGCCGATGCCGGAGAAAAAACGCCCAGCCGTATAGCTGATGCCGTCGCCCGCATGCCTGGATTGAATATAGGCGTTTTCCAGACTCACGCTATTGTCCGGCGCCAGCGACAAGGATAATTTTCCGTGAAAGGCCCGCCCCACGTCGGAATTGAAACTCAGCATCGACTCGCCCAGGGAGAAATTGCGCGGCCCCGGTGCGACTTCGTCCCCGCTGGGGATGAAGCCCGCGATCTGGTAACGATCCGGGTTGTGCTGCAGGTAAGTCGCGGTGCCGGACAGGACCAGGGAAATTTCCGGGTTGAAGCCATCGGCCCGGCCTGGCGTGTTGCCGGCCGCGGTGCTGACGGCCTGTTCGACTCTTGCGTCTGTCTGTTTGAGCACAGCCTCGGTTTGCGCCAGACGCGCTTCCAGTTCACTGATACGGGATTCGTAAGCGGTCATCACCCGCCGAATCTCGTCGCGAATGGCTTCTGGGCTGTCTTCAGCGCAGGCCGGCGTGCCCAGCAGCATGAGGACGGGCATCATTACTATACGTTTCATCCTTACCCCAGAAATGGGTACGCAGACGCGCAGCATGCGTAAAACCGGGTGGCGACAGCGTGGTTTTTGCAGACTTCCAGCCAAACCCGAGTTACCTGGGCTTGTGCTATTTCAGCTTTTTGATGCCCAAAGTCTTTAACGCCAGATTTTCATAGAAAGGCTCCGATGTCCCTTTCCGCATTTTGTGCATGAAATATTTTTCGAATGCGACCTTGGCCAGATGCACCCATTTCCCTTCAGAAAACCAGTTGACGTTGCGTGGCGGAATTTGCGGCAGTGCGGCGAAGGCGATGCCTGTGTCGCCGAAATCCGCCAGGCAGACAGCATTCCAGGTCGCTTTTTCCTTGGGCGCCCGACCATCCAGCAGGGCACGGATATTGCGTGCAGTTGCACTCACCATGGACTCGATCATGTAGCCGGTTTTAGGCGTTCCGGTCGGAACGGGGGTGGCCTCCACAGGCGGAATGGCGACACACACGCCCACCCCGAACACATTCTTGAACGTGGGGTTACGCTGGTACGCGTCGATCAGGATGAAGCCGCGCGGATTGCAGAGCCCCTCGATGCCAAACACGGCATCCACGCCCTTGAACGCGGGCAGCATCATGGAATACTTGAATGGCAACTCATGCTGTTTCTTCTCGGTGCCGTCCTCGTTCATTTCGGTCACGAACATTTTCCCCGCTTCGACTTTGGCGACCTTGGCGTTGCAGATCCACTTGACGTGCTTGTCCCGGAATGCCGATTCGATCATGCCCTTCGAGTCGCCCACCCCGCCCAAGCCCAAATGACCGATATAGGGCTCGGCGGTCACAAAAGTCATCGGCACCTTGTCGCGGATTTTGCGGCGGCGCAGATCGGTTTCCATGATCATGGCGAACTCGTACGCAGGCCCAAAACACGATGCGCCCTGCACGGCGCCCACCACGATGGGGCCGGGATCTTTGACAAAACTCTGCCAGACGGTGCTGGATGTAACCGCGTGATCGACATGGCACACCGACTGCGTATGGCCGTGGGGACCGAGCCCCCCAACCTCGTCGAACGCCAATTTCGGACCGGTCGCAATGACTAGAAAATCGTAATCGATGCTGCGCCCGTCTTCCAGTTCGATTCTGTTTTGCTCGGGATGAACGCGTTTGGCCGCAACCGCAATGAAGTCGATTTTTTTCTTTTTAAGAATCGGTTCGATGGACAGTTCGATATCCGCGCGCTTACGCCAGCTCACGGCGACCCAGGGATTGGATGGCACAAAGTGGAAAGTCGATGCGTTGGAAATTACCGTAATCCGGTCTTGCGCACGCGCCATTTCACGCATCTCAAATGCCATGGGCATACCGCCGATGCCGGCGCCCAGAATTACGATATGAGCCATTTTATTGGTATCCTCAACATGATTAATAAGCACCGAATTCGCGTTACCCTACTTCCAGTTTCACGTCCGGCATGATGTCTTCCTTCATTTGGCACACCGATACCAAATTCGCGTTATCCGTCGCAGCAATTCTCTTCGACTGCGCAAACGACGCAGGATCGACAAAAACTTCGGTTCAGCCAGTGCGCGCTCACCATGGCCATGCCGCCAACAATAGTAAATCCGGTTTCCCAAGACTCGCTTAGGCGCCCGTCAGAAAAAACCGCCAACGACAACAGGCCAAGCCCCGCAACCATGAGGCCTAAAACATGCTTTCGGTGGTGCTTTGGGTAACCCAGTCCGAAAGACAAGGCGGCGATCACCATCATCCCCAGTAACAGAAACCGATGAATCTCCTCACTCGCCAGAAAGCTCAAGCCTATTGCAGGGATGAGTCCTATAGCCAAGGGCAGCAGGACACAGTGTGCGATGCACAAAGAAGATGCCGTCATGCCCAACCCGTCATATCTGCCAATCATGGATATCTCGCCAATTTTCATTTTGTCCCCAGTCAATAAACAAAGCGCAGAACCGCCAGCCTTCCTCATGTCATCAACATTCACATTGAAAAGCCGGACCACTTTTTTATACTTTAGGCGGGCAGCAGGAGCATCCCTTCCCGCAGACCGGAAGGGAGCTCATGGCTCGTTCTCGCCCGTGCGCCATTCCGCCATGCACCACCGGTGCTGCAAGTACAAGTTTTCTGACTACGCTATTACAATTGGAACACCTCGGTGCAGGTGCCCCGATTGGAAGTAGCGCTTCAAAACGCTTACTACAGCGCCTGCATTCATAGTCATAGATGGGCATCGTCGGCTCATTTCTCAGTAAATAAATGTACAGTTCATTTCCAGCGAGGCTCCTGCACGTCCTTGACACCCATCGATGCTGCAGTCGCCTGCGTTACCCCCCGATGCGGTGCATCTTTACTCGGTGCACGCAGGCGCCGGAATTCGGTTTCCCAAATCCAACCACTAATGACAATATCCTTGGGGATCAGTGGATGATTCCGGAACCCCTCAACGGGCTTGATGCAGGTTTCATCCACGTCATCCATCATGCCGATCCACTTGGCAAAAGCGCCTTTCTCCAATTTCATTTCAGGCAAGGTGGGATCGAGAGTTATGTTATCGAGATCGATTCCTTTCGCCCGTAAAGCCTTCTCCAGATCGACACCGTTAGCCGACAACATTCCGCAACCCGTGTGCTGCACCACCACAATCTCTTTTGTGCCAAAAAAATTGATTGTCAGCATGGCTGAACGCACTGCGTCATCGGTAATGATTCCACCTGCGTTGCGGAACAGGTGGGCGTCGCCACCACCGCCATACGCGTCGCTTTGGATACCCAAGGCTTCGTCCACCGGCATCCGCTCGTCCATACAGGCGAGCACCCACAGGCGCCGCATGTTGGGGCCATCGGCTCCGAACTGACGCCGAGTCTCCCACTGAGTGCGCTCGGCGACCTTTTTTTCCAGTTCATCTTTTAGTGACATCGTATTGCTCCTTATGAGTTTGGTTTCTGCGCGCTGCCACTCTGCACAGCGCAACAAACGATAAAGCAACCACCATGCCAACTTAATTATTTGTTTAATTTCAATATGTTATGTTTATTTTACGGGATCACGGGCGAAGTGGATAGCGCGTTACATGTCGCAGCGGATGCGGCAACCAATTGAATGTAAAGCTTAATTCGCATTGTGAACGACAGCTTCTGATGGGAAACCCAACTTCCCATTGCGGGAATCACCTTGGAAGCAAATTCCCCGATGGCATGCCACCCATGGTTTCGGGAAAATACGGCTTCGGAATCGGGATGGCCTGATGCCCGAATACAAAGATCTGCTTAGGGTACGGCTGCGCCGCGCGATACCACTGAGGTCTGGCCTGCCGTCAACATAAACATGCCGAACACATGCGGGGTTACACTATAAATGTCCGCTATGGGTATCCACTCGCATCCTGTCCTAAAAAGGAGAGCACCATGTCATTGCGTCTGTTGGCCATTGCGGCTGCCTTTGTCATTGCACCCGCCTACGCGGCGGATCCCATCATCATCAAATATTCCCACGTTGT
>JADMKH010000284.1:11059-15441 GCA_018780025.1 Thiobacillus sp. | reverse complement strand
GTTGCCCTTGGCATGATTGAAACCCGAGGTCTGGTTCCCGCGATTGAAGCGGCTGACGCCATGACCAAAGCCGCAGAAGTGCGTCTGATCGGTCGTCAGTTCGTGGGTGGTGGTTATGTGACCGTGCTGGTTCGCGGCGAGACCGGTGCGGTAAACGCGGCCGTTCGCGCTGGCGCCGATGCATGCGAACGCGTGGGTGACGGCCTGGTTGCTGCCCACATCATCGCGCGCGTGCACAGCGAAGTTGAAAACATGTTGCCGACTTCGCCCGACGCAGACGGCGGTGGCCGCGACGCTGAAATCACGTCGACCCGCAGCTAAGTCGCCGCCGGATGAGCGTTGATCCCCGTACCCTGGGCTGGCTTTCGCGTGCCTTGACGCACGAGATGAGCGCAGTCCAGCAATACCTGGCGCAAAGCGTGTTGGCGCGCCTGTGGGGCGATTACGCGCTTTCCTCGCAGCTGCGACGTGAGGCGGTGGAAGAACTGCAGCACGCCGAGCGCTTGATGGAACGCCTGATTGTGCTGGGCGTGGCGCCTTCTGCCGGCAATTTGCCGCCGGCCCGTCTGGGGCGTACGGTTGAAGACATGCTGGCTGCGGATCGGGTGCTGGAGGTGGATGCGGTTCGCCTGTATGACGAAGCCGTTGCGCATGCACGGCGGATGCGTGACGCTGACAGCGTGGCCTTGCTCGAAGGTATTTTGGCCGAAGAGCTGGCACATGTTCGCGAACTGGACGGCATGACTGCCGAGCGTACGTCGCATGACTGACATACCCGAAGGTTGGGAAGCACGGGGAAAGCCGCCGACGCTGTTTCGTCGTTTCAGTTTTGAACGTTATAGCGAAACACGCGATTTTCTGGATGCAATGGCGGCGCTGTCCGAAGAGGCCGGTCTGCATCCGCAGAATATCAACTTTGCCAGCACCTACGTGAATATCACGCTGGAGGCGGGCGAGAGCGGTGAGTTGGGTGAGGCTGAACTGGATCTTGCTAAACGTATCAACACGTTATATCCACGACCGGAAGGCTGAGTATGGCAACTCACATCATTGCTGTCATCAACCAAAAAGGGGGCGCGGGTAAAACAACCGTGTCGATGAATCTGGCGGCAGGCTTGGCCCAACGTGACGACACGCTGGTGCTGGACCTCGATCCGCAGGCTTCGTCAAGGCAGTGGGCCAGTCTGGGCAGCGCGCCCTTTCCGGCTACGGTCAAACAAATAAGCGGCAAGTGGGACGCGAAGACCCTGCATCAGAATTACAAGGCGTATCGCCATCTGGTGCTGGATTGTCCGCCCTCGCTTGAAAGTCATGCATCGTTGCAGGCCCTGCGTGCCTGCGATGTGGCATTGATTCCGGTATTACCGTCGCCGATCGATCTGTGGGCCAGCCTCAGGCTGCCGCAGGAAATCGAAGAGGCGAGAAAAACCAACAAGCGCTTGAAGGCTTTTCTGGTGTTAAACCAGCTGGAACCCAAAAGCGCGCTTTCCGCGGCGATGCACGATGCCATTGCCGAATTTGGCATTCCGGTGCTCGAAACAGGCATTCGGCGCCGCGCGATTTATCGCAGTGCTGCGCTTGAAGGCGTTTCGGTTTACCAATTGGGCAGCCGGGGTGCTTTGGCCGCTGCTGAAATGGAAGCCATCATTAACGAGGTGATTGCATCATGACGAATTTGAAAGACAAACTCTCCGCCAGCGTACGTCAGGCCAAAGCCGAACAGGAACAGCCCGCAGCGAGCAAGCCTGTCGCTGCCCCGGCCGCCCCGAAAAAAGCCGCGCCCAAAAAGACCGCAGTCAAAAAGGCAGCCGCCAAGCCAGTCAATCGCAAGCCTGCCGCCCCCAAGGCAGCCAAGCCTCAAGCGGCTGCAGCCAAACCCGCCGCTTCAAGAAAGGTCGCGACCCCACCGATTGCTTCGGGTGTTGCCGATAGCGGCTCAGCCTTGTTTCCGGACCGTGTCTGGCCCGACTGAGTTCGCCGGACTGAAATACTCTCATTGCAGGTAAACCGTCATGCGTAATGACCCTTTTTTCCGTACCTATTCTCCGCGTCAGGAAGCCATGGCTCGCGTAGCACAGTCCGAGCAGGAAGCGATGACGCGCCCGGCCTCAACCGCAGCGCCCGCACCGGCATCCGATCTGCTCGCGTCCTACATGGTGCAGAGCGAGCCTTACTATCGTGCAGTCGCCGACGAAGTCGAGATGTACGAAGCGGCCTATTCGGTGCGGATGCCGATGATGCTGAAGGGCCCCACCGGCTGCGGCAAGACCCGTTTTGTCGAATACATGGCGTGGAAGCTGCAAAAGCCGCTGATCACCGTGGCGTGCAACGAAGACATGACCGCGTCCGATCTGGTCGGCCGTTTCCTGCTGGATGCCAATGGCACCCGCTGGCAGGATGGCCCGCTGGCGGTGGCAGCGCGCCATGGCGCGATTTGCTACCTCGACGAAGTGGTCGAAGCGCGCCAGGACACCACCGTCGTGATCCACCCGCTGACCGACGCGCGCCGGATGCTGCCGCTGGAAAAGAAGGGCGAGATCATCCACGCCCACCCCGATTTCCAGATTGTGATTTCCTACAATCCGGGCTATCAGTCGCTGATGAAGGATTTGAAACAGTCGACCAAACAGCGTTTTGGTGGCCTCGACTTCAATTACCCCGCGCACGAGATCGAAGCCGAAATCGTCGCGCATGAATCTGGCGTAACGATCGATGTGGCGAAGAATCTGGTTCACATTGGCGAGCGCGCGCGCAACCTCAAGGGCCACGGCCTCGATGAAGGCCTGTCGACGCGGATGCTTATTTACGCAGGTTCGCTGATCGCCCAGGGCGTAGCGCCGCTGGCGGCCTGCCGGGTTGCGCTGGTGCGTCCGATTACGGACGATCCGGACATGCGCGACGCGCTCGACTCCGCCGTCACAACCTATTTTTAGGATTCAGGGATCAGGATTCAGGGGGAGTCGCTTCGCGCCAGTTTTAATTATTTGCGGCGAAGCCGCTCAACCCCTGACCCCTGGCCTCTAATCCCTCGCCCCTAAATGGCCATCCATCTCGAAGAATATCAAGAGGTTCTCGATGATCTGCCGCATGACGCGCAGGAGGTTCTGCGCGCCTCATGGAACGAGGCGGCGCGGATGTTTTCTTCGCGCGGGCTGGACAATTACCTGAAAGGCGCGGTCGCGCTGCACAATCTGGGTCGCGGCGAAGAATTGGTCGTAACCTATATTCAGGAAATGCCTGAAGTCAGCCGGGCAATCGGCGAGGAAGTCCTGCCCGACGTTGTCAACTTCCTGATGGCCATGGCGTCGAAAACATCGGGCCATATATTGACGCTGATTGTGGCCACGGCCCCCCTCGCGGCGCAGCGTCTGGGCGACGAAAACCTGTTTCGTGCCTATCTCAACGTGCTGGAAATCGTGCTGGCGCAAGCCCCGCGCGGTCTCCGCCCGATGCTGGAAAACCTGGAGCGCCTGCTGTCGGAGTTGACACTGGGTGGCTTGCGCCGCTGGGTGCAGTGGGGTGCGCAGGCCTACAAGGCAGATTTTGATGGCCAGCTTGGCTATTTCTCCCTGAGCACGCCCGATTCGATGGGCATCCTGCAGCAGCAGCGTAAAGGCACTCTGTTTGTTGACGTGCAACGCAGGCTGAACATTTATTTGCGTGCGATGTGGGGCCGGGATTTCTTTTTGCGCCCGACGTCGGGCGACTATGAAAATCGTGAAGGCCTGAAGCCCTATATCGAGCGCTTCGTCATTTATATCGCCGACGCATTCGATGACTACAAACCGTTTGGCGACGACACGCCGGACGAAGCAAAAATTTCCGGCCTGGAACTCTACCGGGCCGCGGCCAATCATTGTGCGGCGCACCTGGTCCACACCGGTGCGCCGCTGTCGATGCAGATGCTCAACACCACGCAGATGGCGATCATCGAGGCAATCGAGGATGCGCGCGTGGAAGAACTGGCCTGTCGCGACTTCCCCGGCATGCGCGTATCGTGGCTGGCATTGCATCCGCCGCTGGATACCCGCGAACCGCAATGCGTGGGCGATCTGCTGAACCGGTTGGCGCGCGCGCTGCTTGACCTTGAGTCGACCGACTCCCATCCGTGGGTGCAGGAAGGTGTGCGCCTGTTCCGCGCCGAGGCCGACCTGTCCAGCAACCAGATCAGCTGGAATATCGGTATTGAGTTGGCGCATACGCTCGCATTGATTCCGCTGCCCGAATTCAACGTCCGCACCGATGTCCTGCGCGCGATTTACCGCGACGACAACCGCACGGTGTGGGAGTCGGAAGAATACGATGTCGAAGCCGCACTGGAAGCCACCTGGGGTGGCAATCAGATCCGCAAAAAAGTCTCGCTGATGGAAATGGTCAACGAG
>JADMKH010000284.1:0-11049 GCA_018780025.1 Thiobacillus sp. | reverse complement strand
TATGCAGGGGACGATGCGGAAGAAATCTGGGTTCTCGAAACGCCATTCTTTCTTGATCAGGAAGGCGTGACGATTAACGAACTGGAAGGCCGCCCGCCGATTTCTGATCCCTACCATTACCACGAGTGGGATTATCAGATCCAGCTCGAACGGCCGAGCTGGGCCACGGTGCTGGAACGCCGTCCCCCGCTGGGCGAGCTTGAAGTCATTGAAAAGATCGTCGCCGACAACAAGCCGGTGATCTCGCGCCTGAAATACCTGATCGAATCCATGATTCCGCAGGCGATGCAGCGCATCCGGCGGCAGGAAGACGGCGACGAACTCGACATCAACGCGGCCGTCCGCGCCATGATCGACATCCGCATGGGCCAGCAGCCCGACACCCGCATCATGATGCGCTACAAGCGCAACGTGCGCGATCTTGCGGTGATGGTGCTGCTCGACATGTCGGAATCGTCCAACGACAAGGTGCGCGGCCACGATTACAGCATCATGGATCTGTCACGCGCCGCAACGGTGCTGCTGTCCGATGCGCTCGACCGCATCGGCGATCCGTTCGCATTGCACGGCTTCTGCTCCGACGGCCGCCACGATGTGCATTACTACCGCTTCAAGGACTTCGACCAGCCCTACAACGATCTGGTGAAGGCGCGCCTCGCCGGCCTCAAGGGCTCCTACTCCACCCGCATGGGGGCGGCGCTGCGCCACGCGGGCGAGCAGCTCAAGCTGCAGCCGAAAAGCAAGAAAGTCCTGTTCATCATTACCGATGGCGAGCCCGCCGACAACGACGTGCGCGATCCGCAGTACCTGCGCTTCGACACCAAGCGTGCGGTCGAAGAACTGGCGCGGGACGGCATCACCGTCTATGCGTTGAGCCTCGACCCGCACGCCGATCAATACGTGGCGCGCATCTTCGGCGCCAAGAACTTTACCGTGCTGGACAAAGTTGAACGCCTGCCGGAAAAATTACCGATGCTGTACATGGGCCTGACCCGTTGAGCGACAGAACCATGCATATCAGCCTGCGCACTTTCGTTTTCATGGACGCGCTGCAACCGCAGCTCGCGTCCTATCTCGCCACCTCTTCGCAGGGATTTTTGCCGGTGCCCGGCGATGCCTGCCTGTGGGTCGAGGTCTCACCCGGCATGGCGGTACACCGGCTGTCCGACATCGCGCTCAAGGAAACCAATGTTCACCTGGGTGAGCAGGTGGTGGAACGCTCCTTCGGCTCAATGGAAATCCACTACCGCAACCAGAGCGAAGTGATGGAAGCCGGCAATACCATTTTGCGGCAGTTGAACACCACCATGGACACGCGCATGGCCTGCAAAATCCACTGGAACGAGGTCATCTGCGGCATGACGCCGGATCACACCACGCTCATCAACCGCCAGTTGCGCAAGGGCTCGATGATCCTGCCGGGCAAGACCATGTTCATTCTCGAAGTCGAGCCTGCGGGCTATGCCGTCTATGCCGCCAATGAAGCGGAAAAGGCCGCGCACATCACGCTGGTGGACGTTAAACCGTTCGGCAATTTTGGACGCTTGACCATGATGGGTTCCGAGGCTGAGGCCGAGACGGCGCAACGCGCGGCGGTGCAAGCCATCGAAAACCTCAACAAGCAAGCCCGCCGGATCACGGAGGGTTGATATGACCACGCGTGTCGGCGGCACAATGCGTCGATTTGTTGGCGACGAGCCTGCCGATATCGCGCGCGCGGCGGACATTTTGCGCGCGGGCGGGCTGGTCGCGTTTCCCACCGAAACTGTTTACGGATTAGGCGCGGACGCCGCCAACGATGCAGCCGTGGCGAGGATTTTCGCCGCCAAGGGGCGGCCGGCCGACCATCCGCTGATTGTGCATATCGCATCCGCAGCGGAACTGCCGCAGTGGGCTCGCGACATTCCAGAAACAGCATGGGCGCTGGCCGCGAGATTCTGGCCAGGTCCGCTCACCCTGATTCTGAAACGCGCATCGGGTGTGGCAGTAGCGGCCAGCGGCGGACTCGACACCATAGGCCTGCGCGTCCCCGGGCATCCGGTCGCGCTGGCTTTGTTGGAGTCATTCGGCGGCGGGATTGCCGCGCCCTCCGCCAATCAATTTGGACGCGTCAGCCCAACCTGCGTTGACCATGTGCTGTCCGAACTGGAGGGCCGTATCGATGCCGTGATCGATGGCGGCGCATGTTCGGTTGGGCTGGAGTCGACCATACTCGACCTGAGCGGTCCTCATCCCCGGGTACTGAGACCGGGGGCGGTGACCCCCCCCATGCTGGAAGCGATCATGGGTAAGCTGGATGAGACGCTTTCAACTGAGGCGCCCAAGGTGCCGGGCAGCCTTGAGGCGCACTATGCGCCCGCTACCCCGCTGCGCCTGGTGCCGCCGCAGGCGCTTGATGCAGAAGCGGTCAGGCTTGCCGCAGCAGGCACGGTCGTCGTGCTGGCGCGGCATGCGCCCCAATCGAATGTCAGTTGCCGCTGGATGCGGCTGCCGGCCGAGGCGGCCGCGTATGGGCATGATTTGTATGCGCGGCTGCGTGAAGCCGACGCGCTGGGAAGCGCTTGTATCCTGATCGAAATCCCTCCGGATGGTGCGGAGTGGACGGCAGCGAATGACCGATTGCAGCGCGCTGCCGCGGGTTCGGGCTGGGCCAAATCGGCACGAGTAGAGGCCCAGTCGTAGCTGCCGTTACAATCGGGGTCACAACCCGCCGCCTATATCGATGGAAAATAAAACCGCACGACTGACGATTCTGATTGATCCCGCCAAGAAAAAGGCCTTCGAGCGCCTGTGCGCAGAACAGGATCTGACGCCTTCCCAGGTGGTACGCCAGATGATCCGCGAGTACCTGGCGCAGCACGGGGTGCAGTATGGCGACTCAACCGGGCCCGCCGTTCAAATAAGGAAATAACGCTCAGCCCCCGGTGTGGTTGCCGGATTGTCCAGGCTTGCGGCTCAACTGCTCGCGGCTGATAGCGGGGGACGTCGCGCGGGAGCCGCGCGCAAGCGGTTCCGAAGGTTCGGGTTCTCGCGCTTTCAGGGTGTGGCACTGGCTGATCGCCTCGCCGCAGGTTTTGAAATAATGGGTTTGGCCGACCAGGTCGAGAATACCCGAACGGGACAGCTTGCCTTGCACCCGTGCATTGGCGCCGCATAACACCACCTCGACCCCGCGTCCATGAAAGCCGCGGATGGCGTCTTCCAGCGCCTGCAGCCCGGTCGCGTCGATGAAGGGCATGCGGCGCAGGCGCAGGATGAGCAGGCGAGGGTCGTTGTGGGTGCCGGCAAGCGCACGCTCGAAATTCTCGACCGCGCCGAAAAAAAACGGCCCGTCGACCGCGTAGACCATGACATCGTGCGGCAAGCTATCGAAGCCGAGATGGGCATACTCCTTATGCAACTCTTTTTCGGCTACCTGGCCGACTTCCACACTGGCGGCCATGCGCCGCAGGAAATGCAGCGTCGCCAGGATGACGCCAATGTTGACCGCCACCACCAGGTCGGCAAACACCGTGAGGGCAAAGGTCACCAGCAGGATCGCCACATCGGCGCGCGGGGCGCGCCGGACCATGCGCACAAAGTGGCCGGCTTCGCTCATGTTCCACGCCACCACAAACAGGATGGCAGCGAGCGCAGCGAGGGGGATGTGTGTCGCCAGCGGGGCCAGCAGCAGCACGACCAGCACCAGCGTTGCCGCATGGACGATGCCGGCCAGCGGGCTGGTGCCGCCGTTGCGGATGTTGGTGGCCGTGCGTGCGATGGCTCCGGTGGCCGCGAAGCCGCCAAACAGGGGGGTAACGATATTGGCGATGCCCTGGCCTATCAGTTCCTGGTTGGAGTTGTGCCGTGTTCCCGTCATGCCGTCGGCCACCACGGCTGAGAGCAGGGATTCGATCGCCCCCAGCATGGCAATCGTGAACGCCGGACCGATCAACTGAATGACCTGATTGGCCGTGAATTCCGGGAACTGCAGGCTGGGAAGCCCGGCAGGAATGCTGCCGAACGCGCTGCCGATGGTGGCCACGCCGGGGAGATCGAGGCTGGCCTGGACAAGCGTGGCCACGATCAGGGCGGCCAGGGGCCCCGGAACCCTTTTCAAACCGGGAATCTTCGCGGTGTACAGCACCAGCAGCAGCGACAACACGGCCAGGGCGGCGGTCATGAGGTGAAGCTGGGGCAGCGCCTGCAGCAGATGCCAGACTTTTTCGTGGAAATGCGCGCCTGTTGTCGCAGTCAGGCCAAAAAAGTCTTTCCACTGGCTGACCCAGATAATCACTGCAATGCCGGCGGTGAAACCGACGATCACGGGGTCGGGAATATATTTGATGATGCTGCCCAGGCGGGCCACGCCCAGCAGCAACAGGATCATGCCGGCCATCAGGGTGGCGAGTTGCAGCCCTGCAATGCCGTGTTCCGCCGTGACGCCCGCGAGAATGACGATGAACGCACCGGTTGGCCCCGCGACCTGGAGGCGGGTGCCGCCCAGGATCGAGACCAGCAGCCCGGCTACGATGGCCGTATACAGCCCCTGCTCGGGTTTGGCCCCGCTGGCGATGGCAAAAGCCATCGCCAGCGGCAGGGCCACCACGCCGACAATCGCTCCGGAGAGGATATTCGGCAACCAGTGTTTGCGGCGCAACAAACCCGCGCGATGCGCCTCCAGCAGGGCAATCATGAACCGACCAGACTATGTGAATAATAAACACATAATATTATAATAAAAGACGTTAGTGTATGATTTTGGCTTTTTCACCGTTATGTGTTGTTCCTTGGCAAACGCCCTGGAATCACGCGCTATCGTAGGTCGGGAAGGTATTCCAGACCTACGACATCATGCGGCCAACAGGTAACGGTGAAAGAGCCATGATTTGAGTGCGTGCAGGAACTACCGCAACCCGGTTCTGGATGCAGTGATTCAGGTGACGCGGGGAACGCGGGCCCGGTAGACAAAGCCCTTCAGCCGATACGCGCAACTGCGCCGGCCATGGATAGCCTTTGACAACAGGCCAGCCAGACAGGGCTCAGGCGGCGGGTTTGGTCTCGGCAGACGCAAAGCGCGCGTCAAGCGCCCGTATGGCGATATCTTTGCTGGGGAAGAAGTTTTCCGGGCCGATTACTTTGTCCAGGCCCGCGCGATAGAGTGCCTCAAGTACGGGTTTTTTCAGGCCGGCCAGCATCAGCGTGACGTCGGCAGCCTTCAGGTCGCGCGCCAGCGCACGCAGTTTCTCCTCGCCGGTGGCGTCGATGCGGTTGATGCTGTTGCCCAGCACGAGCAGCGCACGCGCGTGCGGGAACTGGCTGAGCGCCTTGAGTACGGCTTGTTCGAAGTAGGCGGCGTTGATGAATACCAGCGAGGCATCAAAACGCAATACCACGTAGTTTTCGCTGATCGGCGCCAGGTCGTGCGTGGCGGCGCCCGCGAGCGTGCCGTCGGACGTGCGGCCCATGACTTCGCTGCGCGGGCTCATGGTGCCGGCAAGGAATAGCAGGATGGTGAGCACGACGC
The DNA here is from genome assembly GCA_018780025.1 of Thiobacillus sp. Taxonomy (GTDB): domain Bacteria; phylum Pseudomonadota; class Gammaproteobacteria; order Burkholderiales; family Thiobacillaceae; genus Thiobacillus. Next base: position 5,543 of record JADMKH010000284.1, on the reverse strand, counting down.
CGACCAGCACGCCGTCGGCCAGTTGCGGCGCCATGATCAGCGTGGTGATGAAGGTGACGATGCCGATGAGGCCATCGGCGCGACGCACATTCCAGGCGTGCAGCATGGATTTGAAATCGATCAGGCTGAAGACGGCGCTCATGACGATGGCGGCGAGCACCGGTTGCGGCAGGTGATACAGGTAGCCGGTGAAAAACAGCATCACCAGCAGCACGCCAAGCGCACTGACGATGGCATAAAAACCGGAACGCGCGCCGACTCGCGCCGCCACCGCCGAGCGCGAAAACGAGCCGCTCACCACGTAGGACTGGAAAAAACTGCCGACGATGTTGGCCAGACCCTGGCCGATCAGTTCCTGGTTGGGATCGAGCTTTTCCCGGGTTTTGGCGGCCAGCGCGCGCGAAATCGAGGTGGCTTCCATGAAGCCGATCATCGCCATGATGAAGGCGGTGGCGAACAGGCCGGACATCACGCCGAAATCCAGCGGCGGCAGGTTGAAGCCGGGCACGCCGCTGGGGATGGAGCCGACCACCTGGCCGCCGCTGGCGAGTTTGAGCTTGCCGTCCTTGAAGCCGGTCAGTCGCCAAGCCGGGTCGAGCGGGCTTGCGTCTGTTGCGGCGCGGTATACGATGCGGTCGCCGTCCAGCTGCGCTGGCATCAGTGCAAACTGGTAGGCGGCCACGCGCTGGCCGTACAGGCTTTTCTTGAGGCTTTTTTCCTGCCCAGACAGCCGCAACGTTTCGGCTTCAAGGCTGTAATCGTGCTGATCGGTTTTGCCGACCGTTTTCAGCTTGAGATTGTTCTCGCCCTGCGCTTGTTTCACCTGCTTGAGCGCGGCTTCGGTGGCGGCGAATTTTTCGAAGGCGGCGCGTGCCGCAGGGGCTTCGATTTGATCCAGCGTCACCACCTCGGTCTTTTCGAAACCGATGGCAGCGCTCACCAGCGTGCCGATCACGACCACGATCAACACTCCCGGCAGCCTGGGGAAAAAGCGCTTCAGCAGCGACAGCAGGATGAGTGTGCTGATGCCGAACGCGATCGTCGGCCAGTGTGCGAGCGGCAGTTGCTGGACGACCTGCCACAAGTCGAACAGGAAGGTGTCCGAGCGCGGCATCGGCACGTTGATAAAACTGTTCACCAGCGACAAACCGATGATCAGCGCCGCCGCGTTGGTGAACCCCAGAATTACCGGGTGGGAGGCCAGATTGATCAGCACGCCCATGCGGAACAGGCCCAGCGCCAGCCGCAATACGCCCACCATCAGCGCCAGCAGCAGGGACAACTGGATGAACTCCTCGCTGCCGCGGCTGGCCAGGGGTTCGATGGCAGCGGCCGACATCAGCGACAGCAGCGCGACCGGCCCCGTATGCAGAAAGCGGGATGCGCCCCACATCGACGCAATGATGACCGGCAGGAACGAGGCGTAGAGGCCATACACCACAGGCAGGCCGGCCAGTGTGGCATACGCCATGCTTTGCGGCACCAGAATCATGGCGACCGTGACACCCGCGATCAGGTCGGCGCGCAGGGTGTCGCGTTGCAGGGGAAACCAGCGCAGGAAGGGGAACAGTCGTGTCAGCATGATACGGGGCGTGAAAGGGTTTCGATTGGGGGCAGCAATGCGCAATCGACCCATTTTAAGGCATAGGCATGAGAAAACAGCCTCGAAGCCGGTGGGGAATCATTCCCTCCGGCCTGACTCACGTTTTGATTGGCTTTCGCAACGGCACGAGACCTCATCCGATTGAACCGGCTGAGGTCTCGTGCGTGTTTGAAGCTCAGGCCGCGCGTACGGTTTCGCTGGTTTGCCTGGGCTGGGTCGATGCGCCGCTCTGAGCGCCTTCCTCGTGGGTGGCGACCAGCACCACCGGCACCGGCAGCACGTCCTGCGGCTGCGTGCCGTTGAGGAAGCTGCGGCCCAGGTAGCCGGTTTCCTTGCAAGCAAGAAAGGCTACTTCGGGATGGCGGCGCAGATAGCGCGCCAGTCCGGAAACCGGATCGCCGGTCAGCAGCACGGTTTTCATGGCGATGCCGGCCGCTGCCAGTTCATCCGCGTAGGGACTGAGCAATGCATGCGCCGTGCTGTCGGATTGGAACGTCAGCACGGTCAGGCCATGTTTGAGGCGGCCGCAGGTTTGCACAACGTAATGCATCATGTCGGCGGGCAACTCGCTGCCCATGTAAAGCGCGACCTGCCGGCGATCGCTGGTTGTTTCAACTGCCGGGGTCATGGCCTGGATGGCATCTGCAGCGCCCGGCCCCTCCGGCCCCTGGTTCAAGTAATCCGATTTCTGGCGCAGGCTGAGGAATTCGCCTGCATGGGCAAAGGCCAGCGCGTTCAGGATGCGTTTGATTTCTGCGGTCAGTTTGATCATGGTTAGGTCCAATGTACGAAGTGAGTATGATTGTAGTAAAGCAACCAGCGTGCCATGTTTTATATGCGCAATAAAACAATAGCTTGGGATTATTCGCTGGTGTCGTAGCGTTACGGTGTGCAACACTGGGCCCCGTTGCGTTGCGTTGTAGATGCAACAGTGTTGTAATGTGCAACACCTTTCTGTGGCCGCCCGTTTAATCCAGTCATGCCAAGTCTTCGCGGGAAAATTCTCACCACGTACGGCTTTTCCAAAGCCGTGCTGCTGGTGTTTGCCGTGGTGGTGTTTGCCGATCTGTATTACCTGCAGACGCGCATTGTGGCCGGCGAGGCGGTAACCGCATTCCGCGAAGCCAGCCAGGAAATGCGACGGGACGAGAAAAATCTGTTCCTCTATAACGACCCGTCCAGCCTCGATCAATTGATCGTGCAATTGAAAGCGGCTGAAGACGCGCTCAAGGAGGGGGAGCGGGCATTTCCCGAAATAGCCTCACCAACAGAACTTGGCCGGGTGAATGAATTGCTGCGGCAATATCGTGCGCAGTTGACTGAGTATCCTTCGTTATCAGTTCGGGTGCGCACGGAGAAACAGAAAAAAATTCGCGCAGCGGGACACGAACTATCGGGCCTGGCTGAGAATTTCAGCCGACGTGAACGCGCGGTGCTGGCGCAGGCGGTGCACGTGGCGGGCCGAACCCTGCTGGCGGTATTCGTGACCGTGCTGTTGCTGGGAATTGGCAGCGCATTTTTTCTGGTGCGCCAGGTGGTCCGGCCGCTTCGGGAACTGGAATCGCAACTGGATGAACTGGTCGATGGCCACGATCAGCAGCTGACTTTGCCATCGAAGGACAAGGAAATTCAATCCTTTGTGCATCACTTCAATACCATGCTGGATCGCTTGCGGATTCAGCAAAATCAGTTGCGACATCATGAAAAAGCCGCCGCACTGGGCGTGCTGGTTTCAGGCGTGGCACACGAATTGAATAATCCGCTTTCCAATATTTCGACTTCAGTGCAATTGCTGGTTGAGGACGGCGATTCGGTGGCCCCGGAGCTGCGCAACGAATGGATGGCGCAGATTGATGGGGAAGCCGAGCGTGCGCGACGCATCGTGCGGCGCCTGCTCGATAGCGTGCGCCAGCCCAAACTGAACTGGCAGGCGCACAGCGTGGCTGAGCTGATACAGGCGTCGCTCGCGCTGGTTAACCGGCAATTGCCTCGAGGAGTGGAGGTGTGCGTCGGGTATGCGCCCGAGCGCGCATTATGGGCAGACCGTGACCGTCTGCATCAGGTGTTCATCAATCTGCTCAAGAATGCGTCCGATGCGGGCGCCACCCACATTGTGGTCAGTGCCGTGGAATCCACCTGGAAGGATTCGATGCCCCGGCATACAGACCATCTGGTGGGTGAAGTGGAGCCGGTGAGCAAGGCTGAAAGTGTGCTGTACATCCAGATTGATGACAACGGCCCGGGCATTGCACCTGAAAATCTGTTGCGGATATTCAATCCCTTCTTTACGACGCATTCGGCAGGGGATGGCACGGGCCTGGGCTTGTACCTGGTCGAGGAAATCATCAGCGAACATAACGGCTGCATCGCGGTGGAAAATCGCCCGCAAGGCGGCACGCGGTTTTCGATCTGGCTGCCCCTGACCGACGCACAGGAGACAACATGAACACTGAGGCCGCGCCGCACATACTGCTGATCGACGATGAAGCCATTGCACTGTCCAACCTGCGTCACGTGTTCGAACGGGAGGGTTACGCCGTCACCGCCTGCAAGAGCGGCGAGGCGGGGCTGGCTGCCATGCAAGTCACCGCGTTTGATCTGGTCCTGACCGATTTGCGCATGCCCGGCATCGACGGGATGGACGTGCTGGCGCACATCCGCGCCACCATGCCGGAGGTGCCGGTAATCATGATTACCGGGCATGCCACGCTCGACTCTGCCGTGGATGCGATGAAGGCAGGTGCGTATCACTACATCGCCAAACCTTTCCGGTTGGCCGAAGCGCGTGAGGTGGTGCGTGGCGCGCTGGACGTGCGCCGGATCCGGCGCGAAAACAGCGCGCTCAAGCTGCGCATCGAACAGTTGTCGAGTCAGACCACGATCATCACCCAGGATCTGGGGATGCAACGCTTGCTGGAAACGGCACGACAGATTGCCGGCACCGATTGCAGCGTGGTGATTCAGGGTGAGTCGGGCACCGGCAAGGAATTGCTGGCACGATTCGTTCATCAGAACAGTCAGCGTACGCAGGGCCCGTTTGTGGCATTCAACTGCGGCGCGCTGCACGAAGACCTGGCCGCAAACGAATTGTTTGGCCACGAGAAGGGCGCCTTTACCGGCGCGCTCGGTTCAAAGATAGGCCTGTTCGAGGCCGCCGAGGGCGGCACGCTGTTTCTCGACGAAGTGGCCGAGTTGCCGCTCTCGATGCAGATCAAGCTGCTGCGGGTGTTGCAGGAGCGCGAGCTGCTGCGGGTGGGGTCGGTCAATCCGGTCAAGGTGGATGTGCGCGTCGTGGCCGCCAGCAATCGCGACCTGAAGGCAGCAGTCGACGATGGGCGGATGCGCAACGACCTGTATTTCCGGTTGAACGTGGTGACCCTGACCCTGCCGCCGTTGCGCGAGCGCCGCGACGACATTCCGTTGTTGGCCTATTACCTGTTGCGCAAATATGCCGCGATGATGGATCGCAATGTTCAGGAAATCACGCCCGAAGCCATGCAGCGGCTGGCTGACTATGATTACCCCGGCAACATACGTGAGTTATCCAATTTCATCGAGCGTGGGGTGGCGCTGGCACAGGGCGAAAGCCTGGGCGTCGAACACCTGCCGCAAAGTCTGGGTTCGCTGACCGTGCGGGTGTTCATGCCGCAGATGGCGACCACCCCTGTCACGCTTGAATCGCAGGAAGCCGAGCACATCCAGCATGTGCTGAAACTGGCCGAGGGCAATCGAACGCAGGCAGCGAAATTGCTGGGCATCGATCGCGTATCCTTGTGGCGCAAGCTGAAAAAACTGGGCATCGATTCGAAGTAAGCCAGTCCTTTAATCTCCATCCGATCTGCACACTCATGACTGATTTACACGCAGTACACGCGCCCAGGCTGATATTCGACACCCACCTGGAGCATTTCGAGCGCGACGTGATCGAAGCCTCGCATAC
>JADMKH010000193.1 GCA_018780025.1 Thiobacillus sp. | reverse complement strand
AAACTGCCGATATCGCCATCAAGGCCGCGCAAACCGGGCACATGGTGATGTCCACCCTGCACACCAACGATGCCCCCGGCACCTTGACCCGCCTGCTCAACATGGGGGTGGCGCCGTTCAACGTGGCGTCCTCGGTGATTCTGATTACCGCCCAGCGATTGGGACGGAAGCTGTGCAGTTGCAAACAGCCTGCCGACATCCCGCACGAAGCCCTGCTGGCGGCCGGCTTCACCGAAGCGCAACTGGACGGCACCTGGAAGCCCAACAAACCCGTTGGCTGCGAAATTTGCGGCGGCTCGGGCTACAAAGGCCGAGTGGGTATCTATCAGGTGATGCCGATTACCGACGCCATGGTTCGCATCATTCTCAAAGGCGGAAATGAATCCGATATTTCCGACCAGGCCAGACTCGAAGGCGTGCTCGATTTGCGTCAGGCCGGGCTGTTGAAAGTGAAATCCGGACTCACCTCGCTGGAAGAGGTCGAGGCCGTTACTAATCTCTAAGGAATACTTCTATGGCTACAGCGGCAAAAGCAGTCAAGGACGCCACCTTCCAGTGGGAAGGGATGGACAAGCGCGGCAAAAAAGTCAAAGGCCAGTTGCAGGCTGGCGGCGAAGCCATGGTCAATGCCCAGTTGCGCAAGCAGGGCATTACCGTGACCAAGGTCAAAAAACAGGGTTCCCTGTTCAGTGGTGGCAAGTCGATTACAGACAAGGACATCACGCTGTTCACCCGCCAGTTGGCGACCATGATGAAAGCTGGCGTGCCCCTATTGCAATCGTTCGAAATTGTGGGCCGCGGCCATTCCAACCCTTCGGTACAGCGCCTGTTGGCTGAAATCAAGGCGGATATCGAGAAGGGCAGCAGCTTGACCCAGGCCTTTGGGCGTCATCCTTTGTATTTTGATGCGCTGTTCTGCAACCTGGTCGGGGCTGGCGAGTCGGCCGGTATTCTCGATACGGTGCTGGAGCGGTTGGCTGTTTACAAGGAAAAAATTCTTGCAATCAAAAGCAAGATCAAATCTGCACTTTTTTACCCGGTCTCGATTATCGTGGTGGCTTTTGTTATTACCGCCGTCATCATGATTTTCGTGATTCCGGCATTCAAGGAGTTGTTCAGCAGCTTTGGCGCTGATCTTCCGACGCCAACGCTGGTCGTCATGAAAATGTCGGACTTTTTCGTCGAGTGGTGGTGGGCTATTTTCGGCATCATTGGCGGGGGTATCTATGCCTTGCTCCAGGCCTGGAAACGCTCACGCAAGGTTCAGATGTTCATGGACCGCGTCATGCTCAAATTGCCCATTTTCGGTGCTGTGATCGAGAAGGCCACAATCGCGCGCTGGACGCGCACCCTGTCCACCATGTTTGCCGCAGGCGTTCCGCTGGTTGAAGCGCTGGAGTCGGTTGGCGGTGCCTCGGGCAATCAGGTTTACGTCGAAGCCACCAACAAGATTCGCAGTGAAGTGTCCACAGGCACAGCACTCACGGTCGCCATGCAAAATTCAGGACGGTTTCCCAATATGGTGTTGCAGATGGCTGCGATTGGCGAAGAATCCGGCGCCCTGGACTCCATGCTGGGCAAGGTGGCTGATTTCTATGAGGCCGAAGTGGATGATGCGGTCGCCGCGCTATCCAGCCTGATGGAGCCGATCATCATGGTGGTGTTGGGCGTGCTTATTGGTGGCATGGTCATCGCCATGTACTTGCCCATTTTCAAAATGGGTTCGGTGGTTTGATGGAGCTGCTTCAGGCCGAGCCTGTCCTTTTCACCGGGTTGGTTTTTTTGTTCAGCTTGATGATCGGCAGCTTTTTAAATGTTGTCATCCATCGCCTGCCTAAAATGATGGAAGCCGAATGGCAGGCGCAGTGTGCCGAGTTGCGGGGTGAGGTGGTGCCCGATGCGCCGCGATACAGCCTGTGGTTACCCCGTTCGGCTTGCCCCAAGTGCGGGCATCAGATCTCTGCGCTGGAAAACATCCCGGTATTGTCGTGGCTATGGTTGCGTGGCCGTTGCTCGGCGTGCGATACAGCAATCAGTGCACGCTATCCTGCCGTTGAGTTGCTGACAGCTTTGTTGGCAGCGGCGGCGGCCTGGAAATGGGGCGTAAGCGTTCAGACCCTCGGTGCACTTTTTCTGATCTGGACGCTGGTTGCACTGGCTTTCATTGATCTCGATACCACCTTGTTGCCAGACAGTCTGACCCTGCCCTTGTTGTGGTTGGGCTTGCTGTTCAATATGGGCGGGCATTTTTCCAGTCTGTCTGACGCTGTAGTGGGCGCGATGGCTGGATACGGTGTGTTGTGGTCGGTGTTTTGGCTATTCAAACTGGCCACAGGCAAGGATGGCATGGGCTATGGCGATTTCAAATTGCTGGCGGTCATGGGTGCCTGGATGGGGTGGCAGATGTTGCCGGTTACGCTTCTGCTGTCATCGGTTGTCGGCGCAACAGTAGGCATCGCCATGATTGTCTTGATCAAACACGATCGGCGCGTGCCGATTCCCTTTGGACCGTATCTCGCAGGTGGCGGGCTGGTGGCGCTGTTTTTCGGCACCCAACTGACCCAGGCCTATCTCGCACAATTCTGATGTTTACCGTCGGTCTTACCGGCGGGATCGGTTCGGGTAAATCGACCGTCGCCGATTTGTTCGCCGAGCTGGGCGTGCCAGTGATCGATACGGATCTGATCGCGCATCAGTTGACCAAGCCCGGTGGCGAAGCGCTGCAGGCAATACGCGAAAAGTTTCCGGATGCGGCGATGCGCGCAGACGGCGCGCTGGATCGCGCCGCCTTGCGCCGCATCGTGTTCAGCGACGCGGCTGCCCGCAGGCAGCTTGAAGCCATTTTGCACCCGCGTATCCGGCGGGAGGTGGAACGCAGGCTCAATCAACTCCATGCACCCTACGCCATAGTCGTGATTCCCTTGCTGGTGCAGCGCCAAGACCGCCCGCAAGGGGCAGGCCGTGGTTGTAAAGCCGACAAGTCGGCAACAACCACGCACCGCCCGGAGGGCGGGCACCCTGAAGGGCATAAACGTCTGGCGGCGTACCCCTTGCGGGTGGAAACGGGCGGCTACCGTGATTTGCTGAGTCGCGTGCTTGTCGTCGATTGCACTGAGGCACAGCAAATAGAACGGACCATGGCGCGCAGCCTGCTCTCCCGTGAAGAGGTCGTTGCAATTCTCGCGGCCCAGGTCAGTCGTGAACAAAGATTGGCCGTAGCCGACGATGTACTCACCAACATGGCAACACCGGAGGCCTTACGCACTGAAGTTTCAATGCTGCATCAGCGCTATCTGAATTGCGCTGCTGGGCACTTACCTTGATTTTCCGCATGAATCGGGGACAATCGGGCGATTACGATAAAACGCATTGCAGCGTGATCCACTACGAATATCCTCTGAGCGAACGCATCCGCACCCTGTTGCGGCTTGAAGATTTGTTCGATCGTTTCGATGCCTACGCGGCGGCGTCAGATCCGCACGCGCACCACGCCGCGTTGTTGACGCTGTTTGAAATGGCGGAAGTGGCTGCTCGCGCGGACCTCAAGTCGGATTTGCTGCAGGAACTGGACCGCCAGAAAGCGGTGTTGCTGGTATTGCGTGGCAACCCCCAGGTTCAGGGCACCATGCTGGAACAGGTGCTGGCCGCGATTGAAACAGCCCACCAGGGCCTGTATCAATTGTCCGGAAAGGTGGGTCAGCATCTGCGCGAAGACGACTGGCTGATGGCCATCAAGCAGCGCGCGGCCATCCCGGGCGGCATGTGCGAGTTTGATTTACCGGCATATCACCACTGGTTGCATCAACCGGCCGATGACCGCATTCACCAGTTGACCCGTTGGCTGGCGCCGTTTTCCTCGATACGCGCAGCCGTGGATATTGTTCTCGGATTGCTGCGTGACAGCGGGCAGTCGGAGATGCAGCACGCAACCAATGGCAGCTATCAGCGCATGCTGGAATCACGCAACCCCCAACTGATCCGGGTCACGCTGGCCGACACCCTGCCATGTGTTCCCGAAATCTCGGCCAACAAATATATGCTCAATATTCGCTTTGTTTATGCAGGCTCGGGGCAGATGCGCACCTGCACCGGTGAGTCGCTCGACTTTGACCTGACGTTTTGTACCCTATGAGTTTGCCCGTCAAGACCGTTGTTGTAGCGTGCCCGACCTGCAGTGCGGCGGTCAACTGGACGACGGACAATCGCTGGAGGCCGTTTTGCAGCGAGCGCTGCAAGCTGATTGACCTGGGTCAATGGGCCGCCGAAAAATACCGGGTGCCGGCGGAGGAGCAGGAACCCGAAGACGCGCCCCCGCAATCGCAATAAAGCTTACTTCCTGTAGGTCTTGACGCCGTTTTCGGTGCCCAGCAGCAGCACGTCCGCGCCGCGTCGCGCGAACAGACCATTGGTGACCACGCCGACAATGTGATTGATCGCCGTTTCCAGCGATACCGGGTCGACGATCGACAGGCCATGCACATCAAGGATGAGGTTGCCGTTGTCGGTGGTGAAGCCTTCACGCAACCGTGGCTGCCCCCCCAGCTTGACCAGCTCGCGTGCGACGTACGAACGCGCCATCGGAATCACTTCTACCGGCAACGGAAAGGTTCCCAGCACGCCAACCAGTTTGCTTTCATCGGCGATACAAATGAATTGCTTGCTGCACGCCGCCACGATTTTCTCGCGTGTCAGGGCGCCGCCGCCACCCTTGACCATGGCGAAATGCTCGGTGATTTCGTCGGCGCCATCGACGTAGATTTCCAGTTCGCCGACGCTGTTTAGCTCCATAACCTGGAAGCCATGGCTTTTAAGCCGTGTGGCGGTGGCTTCCGAACTGGCCACCGCGCCGTCAATGCGGCCTTTCACCTCGGCCAGCGCATCGATGAAGTGGTTGGCGGTCGAACCCGTGCCCACGCCTATGATGCCGCCGCGGGCATAATCCACTGCGGCACGCGCCACAGCTTGTTTCATTTCGTCTTGTGTCATGATGTTTTCGTTGTTTTTGATGCAGGCCGCTAAGATAGCGGCATCGCCTTCTTTTTACAAACCCATACTCTGCTGCTGCCATGAGCCAACCTGACGATTACCTCGAACGCATCCTGACCTCGAGCGTGTATGACGTTGCCGTGGAGTCACCGCTTGATGTGGCTCATAACCTGTCACGCCGCTTCAATAACCAGATTCTGCTGAAGCGCGAAGACCTGCAGCCGGTGTTTTCCTTCAAGTGTCGCGGTGCCTACAACAAGATGGCGAAATTGACGCCTGCCCAGTTGGCGCGCGGCGTGGTGGCGGCCTCCGCGGGCAACCATGCACAAGGTGTGGCGCTGGCCGCGCAAAAACTGGGCGCAACGGCCACCATCGTGATGCCGGCAACCACCCCGAAAATCAAGGTGGATGCAGTCCTCGCGCGCGGTGCCGAGGTCATTCTGTTCGGCGACAACTACGATGAAGCCTGCGCCCATGCCACCAGGTTGGCGAAAAAGGCGAAGGCAACCTTTGTTCACCCCTACGACGACCCCGATGTGATTGCAGGGCAGGGCACCGTTGCGATGGAGTTGCTGCGCCAGCACCCCGGGCCGATTCATTCGGTGTTCATTCCGGTCGGCGGCGGCGGACTGATTGCCGGGATGGCAGCGTATATCAAGCGGTTGCGGCCGGATATCAGGATTATCGGGGTCGAGCCCGAGGATGCCGATGCGATGGCGCGTTCGCTGTGCAAGGGGGAGCGCGTCACGCTGTCGCGCGTGGGCATATTTGCCGATGGGGTGGCGGTCAAAAAAGTCGGCAAGGAAACCTTCCGGCTGGCACAGTTGTATGTGGACGAAATCATCCGCGTCAATAACGATGCCATCTGCGCGGCAATCAAGGATGTGTTCGAGGATACCCGTTCGATTCTGGAACCCGCAGGCGCCTTGTCGGTGGCCGGGATGAAGGCTGCGATCGCGACAGGCAAACTCAAGGGCAAGACGCTGATTGCCGTCGCCTCGGGTGCCAACATGAATTTCGACCGCTTGCGCTATATCGCCGAGCGCGGCGAACTGGGAGAAAAACGCGAAGCGGTTCTGGCCGTCACCATTCCCGAGACGCCAGGCAGTTTCAAGACCTTTTGCAGCCTGCTCGGTGCGCGCAACATCACCGAATTCAACTACCGTTACTCCGACCCCGCGTTCGCCCGTGTTTTTGTCGGCTTGTCCGTCCCGGGAGCAGGCGAGGGCGCACGCGTGGTCGCCCTGCTGGAACGTCACGGACTGGAAGCGATCGACCTGTCCGAGAATGAAATGGCCAAGCTGCACATTCGCCACCTGGTAGGCGGGCGCGCACCCGATGCGGCGAACGAGGTGCTGTATCGCTTCGAGTTTCCCGAACGCCCTGGCGCATTGATGCAATTCCTGGAAAACATGAGTCATGGCTGGAACATCAGCCTGTTCCACTACCGAAACCATGGCGCGGATTATGGCCGGGTGCTGGTCGGCATTCAGGTTCCGGAAAAAGAAAAGCCCCGCTTCCAGGCGTTTCTGGAAAAACTCGGTTATCGCTACTGGGATGAATCCCGCAACCCTGCCTACAAGCTGTTTTTGGCCTGATTTATTTTTTCATGCCACAGCTGTTAATGCCCAGCAAACTATAGGCGGGGCAGGTTTTGAACAGGCCGGTGGCGAGCGGCAACACGCCGATCCAGGCCCACACCGGTCCACCCATGAGTGCCCAGGCAATAAGGGCAATCCCTGCAACAACTCGAACGACACGATCCAGGGTTCCGACGTTGGCTAACATGAGCAACTCCTTGTAGGGATGTAGGGGACTTCAACTATAGTGCGTTCCGGGCATACACATTCCGGAATCGTCACAGGGGGCCATGGTGCGCTTGCATGGTGGATTCTGCTCAGGTGCCCGGTGTTGGCCGCATGTTACCCTCGCAGCATGCTACGAATAATGGCCTTTTTCCTGTTGGGGATGCTGTCTGTGGCGCCTGTCTGGGCGGCATCGGGTGATGCTGTCGTGCAGCAGGCGCAACAGGCTTTTGCCGCGCGAAATCTGGCAAACCTGGAACGCGTGGCGCGCAATGTGCCGGACGACCATGTCTTGCTGCCCTATGTCGAATACTGGCGTCTGGTGCTGGCCAGCCGTAACGACGATGCACGCATCGCCGACTTTCTGGCGCATTATCCGGGCAGCCGGCTGGCTGAAATGCTGCGTGCCGACTGGCTGAAGTCGCTGGGTGCGCGTGAAGCCTGGCCACAGTTTCTTGCCGAGTATCCACGCCTCGTCAAGCCCGATCCCGCACATCAGTGTTACGCCTATCGCGCCGAGTGGTCGCAGGGCAATACGGGTCGCCAGCGCGAAGCGGTTTCGACGTGGTTTACCGGGCGCGACATGCCTGCTGCCTGCACGCCTTTGTTCAGCCAATTGATTGAAGCCGGATTGATAAATCAGGAAGATATCTGGCGGCGCTTCCGCCTGGCACTGGATGCGGGCAATCCCGGTGTAGCGAAGTCGGTGGCAAATGTCATGGCTGCGGCTGATCGCCCGCAGGCGGCGCGGCTGGAGCTGGCCGCGAGCGACCCGACGCGTTTGCTCAACGGAAGCCGCCTCGACATGGGCCAGCGTGGCGATCGCGAAATTGCGCTGTATGCGCTCGACCAACTGGCGAGGCGCAGTTCCAGTGAGGCAGAGCAGGCCTTGCGCAAGCGCGTGTCGCAGTTCAGCCCGATTGAAACGGGCACTGCCTGGGCACGCCTCGCCACCTGGGCGGCCCGGCGCCATGAGCCGGTTGCCTTACTGTGGTATCAGCAGGCCGGCGGGGCGGCGGTCAATGACACGCAGCGCGAATGGTGGGTGCGGGCGGCGCTGCGCGCGGGTGATTGGCCCGCTGTGCAGCGTGCGATCAACAGCATGACCGACAGCACGCAAAATCAGCCGGCGTGGCGTTACTGGCGCGCACGCGCGCTGCAGGCCGCCGGTCAGCGGCTCGCGGCGAATGCCCTTTTCCTGGCGCTGTCGCGCGAACATCACTATTACGGCCAGTTGGCCCAGGAAGAACTGGGCCCGGTGGCGCAGGCGCCCACCATCAACATCAAAATGGGCGGGGATGACCTCGCCGCAATTGCGCGCAATCCCGGTATTGCACGCGCGCTGGCCTTGCAGGACCTGGGTTTGCGCAGCGACGCCACGCAGGAATGGAACTGGGCGATTCGTGAAATGAGCGATCCGCAGCTGCTGGCAGCGGCCGAACTGGCGCGGCGGAATGAATGGTATGACCGGGCCATCAACACGGCCGAGCGCACGCGTGAACTTCACGATTTTGAATTGCGTTTCATTGCCCCTTACCGGGAACTGGCGCAACAGGCTGCGCGCGCGAATCAGATCGACGAAGCCTGGGTGTTTGGCCTGATGCGGCAGGAAAGCCGTTTCATCAACGTCGCGCGTTCCGGTGTCGGCGCCTCCGGCTTGATGCAGATCATGCCGGCCACCGCGCGCTGGATTGCGCAACGTCTCGGCATCAAGGGATTTGAGCCGAGTGACATGCGTGACCCCGCCAAGAACATCCAGTTCGGCGCCTATTACCTGAAGCATGTTCAAACCACGCTGGATGGTTCACCGGTTCTCGCCACCGCCGCCTACAATGCGGGTCCAAGTCGCGCCCAGCGTTGGCGCGATAGCGCGCCGATGGAGTCCGCGGTTTATATCGAGTCGATCCCATTTGCCGAAACGCGCGATTACGTCAAAAAGGTCATGAGCAATGCCATGTATTACGCGGCGCGTTTTGGCCAGCCTTCGGTGTTGCTGAAAGACCGGCTGGGTACGGTGCCCGCGCGTAAAACCGCCGTCCAAGCCCTGCCCGAATCGGATGATGCACTGGAACTCTCGCGGTCAGGCGATTAGAATCAGCAACGCCTTATATACCAATCCCCCTTTCAAAACGTAAACCACCATGAAGATTGAACGCATCTGCATCCTCGGCGGCTCCGGCTTTGTCGGTACCCATCTCGTCAGCCAGCTCGCCGCGCGTGGCCTCCAGGTCCGTGTGCTGAGCCATCGCCGTGAAATGGCCAAAGAACTGATCCTGCTGCCCACGGTGGAAGTCATCGAGGCCGACGTGCACGGCCAGCAGGCGCTCACCCAGCATTTTCGCGGGATGGATGCGGTCATCAACCTGGTCGGCATCCTGCACGAAAGCAATATTGGACGTGCAGACTTGCCCGATGCGCGGCGGGGCGATTTCCATAAAATCCATATCGAATTGCCGCGCAAGATCATCCACGCCTGCGGTGACTCGGGCGTGCAACGGCTGCTGCACATGAGCGCGCTGGGTGCCCATCCCAATTCCCGCTCAGCGTATCAGCGTTCCAAGGGCGTTGCCGAAGCGCTGGTGCGCGAGGCCGGGATGACGCACAGCGAGCATGAGAGCTGGTATCTGAATGGACCCAAGTTCATTCATGGTTATGGCCTCAACGTCACGATTTTCCGGCCGTCCGTCATCTTCGGCCGCGGCGATGCTTTCCTGACCATGTTCGCCCGCCTGCTGCAAGCGTTTCCGGTGCTGCCGCTGGCAGGTGCAAGCGCGCGTTTTGCACCGGTGCATGTGGAAGACGTTGCGCGCGCCTTTGCCGACAGCCTCGGCAACACCGCCACGTTTGGCCAGACCTACGACTTGTGTGGCCCCAAGGCCTACACCCTGAAGGAGCTGGTGAGTTTCGTGGGTGAAGTCATCGGCAAGCAGCGGACCATTTTCCCGCTCGGTAACTTCCTGTCTTACCTGCAAGCCTGGGCGCTCGAGTTCAAACCCGGCAAGAAGCTGATGACGCGCGACAATTTCTACGCCATGAGCGTGGACAATGTGTGCAGCGGCGGCTGGCCGGCCGTATTCGATTTCGAGCCGGCAACGCTCGAAGCCATCGCGCCGGAGTACCTGCGCGCCGATTCCCCGCGTGCGCGTTACGAAGGCTACCGCGAGAGCGCCCGCCGCTAACGCCAGCGTGCCGCGATGAAAACCTACATCGTGGGCGGTGCAGTGCGCGATCGGTTGCTGGGCCTGCCCGTAGCCGATCGAGATTACGTTGTGGTGGGTGCTACGCCCGAGCAGATGCTGGCGCTGGGCTATCAGCCTGTCGGCAAGGACTTCCCGGTTTTTTTGCATCCCGAAACGCATGCCGAATACGCGCTGGCGCGTACCGAGCGCAAATCCGGACTCGGTTACAAGGGCTTCAAGGTCTACGCGGCGCCCGAAGTCACGCTGGAAGAGGATTTGCAGCGGCGCGATCTCACCATTAATGCCATCGCCGAAGACGAAACGGGGGAGTTGGTCGATCCCTACGGCGGCCAAAGCGATCTCGATGCGCGCGTTTTTCGCCATGTGAGCGCGGCATTTTCCGAAGACCCGGTTCGAATCCTGAGAGTGGCGCGTTTTGCCGCGCGCTTCACCGGCTTCACCGTGGCGCCGGAAACCAACACACTGATGCGGAAAATGGTCGACAACGGCGAAATCGACGCGCTGGTGCCCGAGCGGGTGTGGCAGGAGATGGCGCGCGGCCTGATGGAAGCGCAACCCTCGCGCATGTTCCAGGTGCTGCGCGACTGCGGTGCGCTGGCCCGGCTGTTCCCCGAGATTGACCGCCTGTTCGGCGTGCCGCAACCGCCGGAATACCATCCGGAAATCGATACCGGGGTGCACGTCATGCTCGTCGTGGATTGGGCCGCGCAGCAGGGAAGCAGCCTGGCGGTACGCTTCGCCGCATTGACGCACGATCTCGGCAAGGGCGTTACGCCCCCCGAGTTTTGGCCGAAACACCACGGCCACGAAGCCAAAAGCGTGGAACTGGTGCGCGCGCTCTGCGAACGCATACGCGTGCCGGTCGATTGCCGCGAGTTGGCTATTGCGGTTGCGCGGGATCACGGCAATGTTCACCGCGCGCTGGAACTGCGCGCTGCCACCATCGTCGAATTGCTTGAACGCGTCGGTGCATTTCGCCGTCCCGAGCGTTTTGGTGACCTGTTGCAGGCCTGCGAATGCGATTTTCGCGGCCGGCCCGGCTATGAAACACGCGATTACCCGCCGCCGGCTTATCTGCAACAGGCATTTTCCGTGGCGCGCGGTGTGGATGCGGGCGCTGTCGCACGGGCAGCCGCGCCCGATAAAATTCGTGAGGCGGTATTTCGTGCGCGTACACAAGCTGTCGATGCCTGGCGCAAGCAGGATTTTTAAGGAAAGAACATGCCTTACAGTGAACAAACCGTGCAATCTGTTCGCCCATGGTCGGACAAAACATTCAGTTTTACGCTGAGCCGCCCGCAGGATTTCACGTTTGAAAATGGCGAGTTCGTCACGATCGGTTTGAAGCACGAAGGCAAGCTGGTGGCGCGCGCCTATTCCATCGTCTCCACCACCGACCGCGACCACCTGGAGTTTCTCAGTATCCACGTGCCCGATGGCCCTTTGACCGGGAAGCTGGCGCAGATTCGTCCCGGCGACAGCGTATGGGTCAACAGCAAGGCAACCGGCTCGCTCACGCTCAACCATGTGTTACCGGGGCGCACCCTGTATATGCTGGCCACCGGCACCGGGTTGGCGCCATTCATCAGCCTGATCCGCGATCCCGCACTTTATGCGCGCTATGAAACGGTCGTCCTGGTGCATTCGGTTCGAACGGCGGCCGAGCTGGCGTACCGCGAGGAAATTGAAGGCCTCAACAATACCCAGTTGCGCTACGTGCCGACCGTGACACGCGAGCCTTTTCCCACGCCCGAACGCGGCGGAGATTTGTTCCGGTCCGGCGCCTTGTCACAACGTCTCGGCCTTCCCGCGCCCGACCCTGAACAGGACCGCGTGATGATTTGCGGCAACCCTGAAATGACGCGTGCGCTGACGCACCATCTCAAGGACACGGGCTGGACGCTGACCAACCATCGCGGGGTCGGTAATTTCACCACCGAAGTGGCCTTCGTCATCCACCACGAATAAACGCCCTCTGCAAGCAGAGGGCGTGACCGGTTTTACATCGCGCGAAATCCGGATTCAATACCTGTCGTGGCGACGGTACTCGCGATCATCGTGGCGATCGTGTCGCCTGTCTTCGCGGTGGCCCTTCCAGTGATGCCGCTCATGCCCGCGCCAGCCATGATCACGGTAGCCGTAATTCGACTGGACGTAATGCTGGGGCGGCAGCACAAAATAGTGGCCGGGATGATGGGGCGAATGTGTCCAGTAGTGATGACCACCTGATTCATACTGAACGCGATAGCCATCGTGGTGACGGGTACCGAACGAGATGCTGAAGCTGGGCTCAACCGAGATCACGCGGCCGTATTCATCGCCGTCGCGGGCAAGGGCTGCGCCCGAGGTGGTCAACAAAGCCGTTGCAATTAACAGGGTGCGTAACATGGCAATTCTCCTTTCAGGTTAAAACGCTTGCGCTCAGCGAGGCATTAACGGTCGTAGTAGCTGTTGTTCCAGCGACCGGGACGCTGATCTTCAGCCACGCTAAAACTCACATTCAGGGTCAGCCACTTGCCGGGATCGTTTGGCAGGCGGGTGCTGAATTCGCGGCCCTGGAAACGGTAGCGAACGTCGTAGCCGCTCACCACCTGACGGTAGTTGTCATTCGTGCGGCAGCGCTCTACCTGATGCGGACTCGATTCGTAGCGGGTGCTGCCATCATTCCAGCGGCTGCCGACCACTGCGCCGGTCGCGGCGCCGACAGCGGCGGCGGCAACCTTGCCGTTACCCTTGCCGACGGTGGACCCGATCAATCCGCCCGCGATTGCGCCCAGTACGGTGCTGCCGGTGTTGCTGCCGTCGCGATAGCTACGGGTTTCGTACCCGCTGGTTTCAGTCCAGCACTCGCGGCGCGGCTCGTTGACCGTGTCGTAAACCGGTGTGCTGGATAGCACCTGGGCGCGGGCGGTAAAGCCGTCGCCATTGTTGTCAGCCTGCGGGTGGCCGGCTTGGGCCGACCCGCTGGCGGCAAGCAATGCAGCAATCAGGGTGGTGTTCAATGTGCGTGTTTTCATGCTTACTCTCCTTGACTACAGTGAAATCAGTGGGGCTTAGCGACGGTCGCGTGGGCGACCCTCCTGTTCGTTGCGTTCCTGGTGGCGACGTTCGTAGCCGTAGCCGTAACCTTGCGCTTCCTCGCGTTCGGCTTCACGCCTGGCGTCACGACGGTCGTCCTTGCGGGTGTCGCGCTTGCCCTGGCGCACCTCGTCAGCCTGGTCGCGCTTGGCCACGATGACTGAGCCATCCATGAAATCCGGGGCCGCGTGAACCGGGGCGGCCAAAACCAGTCCCAGTGAGGCCAGGCCAAAAATCCAGCGTTGTCGTTTAATCATCTTTTTCTCCATTTCGGTGGTTGCGTTGCTTTGCTTCCATGCTTCGCAGTTTGGTTGAGGAAAGTAAGCGCACTGTTTCACGCAAGGACGATTTTGTAACAGTGTGTAACCGTGAGGGGAAGCGGTACCCAACTCCGCTGCTATAGTTGCCGCATGGAAAAAGACACCATTTTTGTGACTGACGACGACCCGGGCATCCGCGAGCTGGTGGCCGAATACCTGACGAGCCAGGGCTATGCGGTGGAGACTGCCGAGGACGCAGTTTCGCTGGACCGCCTGCTGGCCGCCCGGCTGCCCGACCTGCTGGTGCTCGACTGGATGATGCCGGGCGAGGATGGCCTGTCGGTGGCGCGCCGCCTGCGTGCGCAGCCCGGCTTTCCCCCCATCATCATGTTGTCGGCCAAGGGCGAAGACATCGACCGCATCATTGGCCTCGAAGTCGGTGCCGACGACTACCTGCCCAAACCCTTTAACCCGCGCGAGCTGTTGGCGCGCATTCGGGCGGTGATGCGGCGGCCAGGCGGCGCGGCCGCGCCAACCGCAGCCGAAACGGCCAAACAGTTCCGGTTTGGCCCGTTCAGCGTCAATCTCGATTCCCGGACGCTGAACCGCAACAGCGATGAAATCGCACTGACCACTGGCGAATACGAATTGCTGGAAATTTTCGTCACCCACGCCAACCGCGCGTTGTCGCGCGACTGGCTGATGGATCAGCTGCGCGGATTTGAGCGCGATCCGTTTGACCGCAGCATCGATGTGCGGGTAAACCGGTTGCGCAAGAAAATCGAGAACGACCCGTCCAATCCGGCTTACATCCGCACCCAGCGTGGGCAGGGTTACCTGTTCGTGCCGCAGGGCAAAGGGTGAAACCCTTCACCCATTCCTTGTTTGCCCGCACCGCGCTGGCGCTGGCGCTGGCGTTTATCGTGTTTCAGGCAGCGGCGTTCTGGGTGGTCAACCAAACCTTGATCATTCCCGTGGCGGAACGCTCGGCCGACGATCTGGCCGGATTGATTGTGCTGTCTGCGCAAACATGGGTGGAATTGCCCCCCAAGACGCGTGAAGCATTCGAGCGCGAACTGGCGCGCCGCCACGGCCTGCGCCTGACCACGGTTGATGTGGGTGCGACGGTGGATGCGCCCCGTTTTGCATTTCGCGAGCAAATCGAGGCTGCGTTGAGTCGACGCGTGGGTAGCGGGATCGCCTTGCGCGGGGTGCCTGGCACCAAGGCCGTATGGCTGGACATCCCGCAGGGCGGGCATGCGCTGCGCACCGGGTTTTTCCCTGATCGTTATGCCGTTAAAGTGCCGCTTGCCGCGATTGCCGTGGTTGCGGTGGGCACCTTGCTCAGCTTGCTGACGGCGCTGTTTCTGGTGCGCCGCATCACCGTGCCGCTGGCGCGCGCAGCGCAGGCAGCCAGTCAGGTGGGCGCGGGCCAACTGCCCGAACCCCTGCCGGAAACCGGCCCGGCCGAGCTGGCCGAACTGGCGCGCCGCTTCAACACCATGGCGACCGAGGTGCGCGAACTGCTGGATAACCGCACCACCTTGCTGGCTGGGATCTCGCATGATCTGCGCACGCCGATGACGCGTTTGCAGCTCAATCTGGAAATGCTGCGTGCCGATCCCGACTCGGCACGCATCGATCGCGCCGTGAATGATCTGGCTGACATGAACAAGCTCATCACCGGCTATCTGGAACTGGCACGCACCACGCAGGCCGGGTCACGAAGCCACTTCGACATGGCCGAACTGCTGCAAGCCGTGGCAGCCGACGCGGGATTGGAATGGTCGGCTGCCGCGCCGTGCGAGATTGAAGCAGGACGCCTTGCGGTGCGCCAGATTGTCGCCAACTTGATCCAGAACGCCCAGCGCTACGGCGGCGACACGCCGGTCGAACTGGCGTTGGAGTGTGCGGGGGATCGTGCGCGGGTCATTGTGCGCGATGCCGGAGCAGGCATTCCTGAAGATCAGCTGGAAAAAGTGTTCAGACCGTTTTACCGGCTGGAGGCTTCGCGCTCGCAAGCCACCGGCGGCACCGGGCTGGGGTTGGCGATCGTGCGCCAACTGGCGGAAACAAATGGTTGGAAGGTGTTGCTCAGGAACCGACCAACAGGGGGGCTGGAGGCCGTGCTGGAAATTCGGCGCTATTGATCCGGCATCATTTATCCGAGAGAGGGAGTA
>JADMKH010000067.1:11175-15545 GCA_018780025.1 Thiobacillus sp. | reverse complement strand
CGTTCTTGAAGGCTTCTTTTTCGATATCCCAGATCAGCGGATGGTCGTTTTCATCGCGCAGAAACAGGCCGTCGCCTTTTTGTCCCGGCGTCTGCACCACCAGCCAGGACGCATTGGTGTAACGCACCAGGAACTCGTAATCGAATTTCTCGTGCTTCAGCAGCACGTGCACCATCGACATGGCCAGGAGGCCGTCCATGCCCGGCTTGATCGGCAGCCATTCGTCGGCAATCGCCGAATAACCGGTTCGCACCGGGTTGACGGTGACAAACTTGCCGCCCTGCCGCTTGAGTTTTTCCAGACCGATCTTGATCGGGTTGGATGCATGATCTTCCGCCACGCCCCACATCAGGAAGTACTTGGCGTAATCCCAGTCGGGCGCGCCAAATTCCCAGAACGAATAGCCAATCGAATAAAGACCGGCCGCCGCCATGTTGACCGAACAGAAACCGCCGTGCGCCGCCCAGTTGGGGGTGCCGAACTGCTGCGCCCACAGGCCGGTCAGCGCCTGCATCTGGTCGCGGCCGGTGAAATAGGCCAGCTTTGACGGATCGGTCGCGCGGATTTCTTCCAGACGGTCGCCCAGCACATCGAGCGCCTGCTCCCAGGAAATCGGCTCGTAGATCCCTTCGCCGCGCTCGGTACCCGGCTTGCGCATCAACGGCTGGGTCAGCTTGGCGGTGGAATACTGCTTCATGATCCCGGCCGAGCCCTTGGCGCACAGCACGCCCTGGTTGGTGGGATGGTTGCGGTTACCCTGAATGAAGCGGACTTTGTTGTCTTCCAGCGTCACTTTAATACCGCAACGGCAGGCGCACATATAGCAGGTGGTGTACTTGATTTCCTGCGCGTCGTGATTTTCGAGTTTGATCTTGGCGTTCATGCGGTCTCTAGGCTCATTATGTCCCCAACGGCTCTTCTCAGAACCGCATCTTTCCCTACCCGGATATACACACTAGGCGACAGCTGGAGGCAGCGCCAGCGCAAAGGCGTTGGCGACTACGAGGACGGCTATATATTAAACATTTCGAATATACCGTTATTTTGCCCTTCAAGCCCCCAACATGGCAAGCAAAACGACCGAAAATCCTGGGAACGCGCTCTGGGCATTCCCTTACACTTTCAAGGGGAAAGTGCCATAAACCGCATTATTTCGGCGCTACGGCCTGTTCTGCCAGCATAGCCTCAATGATTTTGAGGGCCTCGCCCTCGTCCCACTCGGTTGGCCCGGTCAGCACATGGCGCACCCGGCCCCTGGCATCCAGCACGAAGGTGGTGGGCAAGGCGAACACTTTCCAGCGCTTGGTGTTGCTGCCATCCGGATCGAGCAATATCGGGAAACCCAGCTTCATTTTCGAGAGAAAGGGCTTCGTATCCTCTGCCGATTCGGCACTGGCCAGCGCGACGATTTCGAGCGGGCGCCCCGCCATTTTCACCCGCAACCGCTCCATCGACGGCATTTCACGCAGACAGGGCGGGCACCACGACGCCCAGAAATTGAGCAGCACCACCTTGCCGCGATAGTCAGCCAGGGTTTTGGGGGCGCCACTCAAATCGCGTGCTTTCAGCGCGGGAGCGGGCGTGGCCGCACGCGCCTCGAATCCGGCAGCGTGGCCGCCAGACGATAAAAACATACCCATGGCCAAGCTCATCAACAATCGTTTCATTTTCGCCCCAATATTTTCAATTCACGCAAGAGTAAACCATCCATCCGCTGACCCTCGGCCACTTCGAATTCGGTGGGCGTTTCGCGTGCCCAGTAGCCTTCGCGCAGATTTTCCAGAATCGCATAATCGACCCTTGCGCCGCGCGACTTCAAATGCGCCACCAGACCGGGCAACCAGGGCGTCGCAGCCGAACGGCGCGGCTGCAATACCCGCACCCGCAAACCCGTCAATGCCCCCACATCCAGATAATCCGGCGTAGCCAGCGGTTCCGCCACCGTATACAGGTTGGGATACATCAGCACCACGCCAAGCCGCTTTCTTTGTGCCTGATCGAGCAATGCCGCCGCCCGCAGCACGGGAACCGCCGCACGGGCAACCGCGTATACCGTAACCCGCTTGCCGCTGGCCAGTGCGGCGCGCAGCCAGTCAGCCAGGTCTTGCTGGGGAACCGCATCCATGCCGCGCGACAGTTGGGGCAGAAAAAACGCGCCAAGGGGATCGAGCGACCAGACTTCCACGCCCCGAGCCGCCAGCTTGCGCGCAGCCTGCATCTCGGGCTCTGCACGCCCTCGCTCGGACGCCACCCACAGCAACAGCTGCGTGCCTTTGGCAGGAAAGACCTGATAGTCCGGCAACTCGGCCCGCGCACCCAACGCGACTGCCCAGAGGCTCAACAAGAGAAGTTTAAAAAAACGCATAGGTATCGTCTGATCCTGGAAACGGCAATTCATTCACCTTGGTGGTACAAATTCATACACCACAGCGGCACAAAGGCACGGAGAAAAGCGACAAGTCGAGTTCATGCAGGCTCAAACCCATCCGGTGAGCGGATAAAATCGCTGGCGCATTGATTTCTCCATGCCCCTGAGCCGCTGTGGTTCAACGGCTTTTTTCAGGCGCCTCCGCCTGCCAGTGCCCCGAGCGCCCGCCCTGCTTTTCCAGCAGACGAATGTCTCCCATCACCATGCCGCGATCGACCGCCTTACACATGTCGTAAATGGTGAGCAGGGCGACGCTGACGCCGGTCAGCGCCTCCATTTCCACTCCGGTCTTGCCCACGGTTTCGGCTGTTACGGTACAGATAATCGCCGATGCGGCCTTGTCGTGATCAAACTCGACGCTCGCGCGGGTCAGCGCGATCGGGTGGCACAAGGGAATCAGCTCCGCAGCGCGCTTGGTTGCCTGAATCGCCGCAATCCGCGCGATGCCGAGCACATCGCCCTTGGCCGCCTGCCCGCCCAGAATGCGTTGCAGCGTATCGGGTAACATCACGATTCGGCCGCTTGCCACAGCAACGCGCCGGGTGTCGTCCTTGCCGGCCACGTCGACCATGACTGCACGGCCGCTTTCGTCAAAATGGGTGAATTCGCTCATCATTCAGGAACCTTGTCGATAATGCGCCATCGTAATCGAAATGCTGTCTTTCGACCCCTATCCTGCCCGCTGATGCTGCGCGTTTTTCTCGCCCTGTCCCTGGCAATACAACCCGTTCTGGCGGCCGACCTGCCCGATCTGGGGGAGGTGTCGCGGCAGTATTTCTCCGATCAGGAGGAGCAGGCGCTGGGGCGCGCCATCCTGCGCGACGTCTACGCCGACCCGCGCTACCTGGACGACCCCGAAATCGAAAGCTATCTCAACCAGCTCGGCTACAAGCTGGTCTCGGTCAGTTCGCGCAACCAGCGCGAATTCACCTTCTTCGTGGTCAGCGACCCCAGCATCAACGCGTTTGCCATGCCCGGCGGCAACATCGGGGTGCACACCGGCCTGCTGCTGGCGGCGCAAAGCGAATCCGAACTCGCCAGCGTGGTCGCGCATGAAATCACCCATGTCACCCAGGACCATATCGCGCGCATGATCGCCGGGCAAAGCCAGAGCTACTGGCCGACCATGGCCGCGCTGGCGCTGGCGCTGCTGGCCGCGCGCTCCAATCCCAATGTGGCGAGCGCGGCCATCGCGTCCACCCAGGCCTACTCGGTCCAGAACCAGCTCAATTTCAGCCGCGATTACGAACGCGAGGCCGACCGGCTGGGGTATGAGATGCTGACGCGCGCCGGTTTCGATCCACGCGGCATGAGCGGTTTTTTCAACCGCCTGCAACGCGCCAGCCGCTTCTATGACAGCAGCGCACCGGCCTATCTGCGCACCCACCCGCTTACCAGCGACCGCATCGCCGACATGGAATCCCGCAGCGCATCTGCGCCCTATCTGCAAGTTCAGGACAGTCTCGATTTCCACCTGGTGCGTGCGCGCTTGCGTGCCCAGGAAAACAGTCCGGCCGAGGCCGTGATCGCGCAGCGCAACACGCTCAAGGAAAAACGTTATAGCAACGAGGCGGCGGCCCGCTACGGTTTGGTTACCGCGCTGCTGCGCGCGCGACAGTTCAAGGAAGCCGAAGCCGAAGCACAAAAACTGGTTGCCGGAAAAAGCAGCAGTCCCATGATCCAGCAACTGTTTGCCAACGTTGCGCTGGCAGCGGGCAACCCGACTCTCGCGCTTCAGCGCTTCCAGAACGGCAGCGCCACCTATCCCGGTTACCGGCCATTGCAATATGGATACATCAGCACCTTGCTGACGGCAGGGCGCAGCACCGATGCGCTGGCATTAGTCGACAAACAGCAGGGTTTGTATCCGCTTGATCGTCGCCTGTGGCGGCTGGCGGCCCAAACCCACGCCCAACTCGGGCACCGCCTGCTCAGTCACCGC
>JADMKH010000067.1:0-11165 GCA_018780025.1 Thiobacillus sp. | reverse complement strand
AGCGGCAATCTGGTTGCAGCAATCGAACAAATCACGCTGGGCATCAAGGCAGGGGACGGCAGCTTCTACGAAATGTCAGCGGCAGAAGCGCGGCGACGCGAGTGGCAAGAGTCGGAGAAAGCACAACGCAAAGGATAATCGACCGATGCCCAAGCCTATATCTGACGCGGCTGGTAACAATTTACCCCGCCTGTTTAGACATAAAAACTCCAGCTTGGCCTTGCAAGACAAAAACTAATTCCACTATGCTACGCCTCATCCATTACTGGATAGCGTTCACTGCACGGCAACCCCAAGCAGCAAGCGCTTTCATCACGACGTCAAATAATAGGAGGATGACAATGCGAAAATTGCATCAGGTAGCAACGGCCTTCGCGATCAGCGCATTCATGCTGTCGGGTAGTGTTCTGGCACAGGCTACGGCAGCCCCGGCAGCCGCAGCCCCGAAAAAAGAAGACAGCGGCAAGGACATCGCGTTCAATAACCGTAAGGGTAACTGCCTGGCTTGCCACACCATGCCGACCGTCCCCGATGCGGTGTCAGGCGGCATGTACGGCCCGCCCCTGATCGCCATGAGCGCGCGCTTCCCCGACAAGGCCAAGATGCGCGCCCAGATCTGGGATGCGACCGTCATGAACCCGTCCTCCTCCATGATTCCGTTCGGCAAGCATGGCGTGCTGACGGAAAATGAAATCGATAAAGTGACCGACTTTGTATACGGTCTGTAAATCCTGTTTTGTAACTGTTCAAGCTAAGGAGACATGCCCATGAACGCACTTCGTAGAAATGTACTAAAAAGCGCCGCTGGTGCGGGTACCGTGGCCGTCGCTGTGGCTGCTGGTTTGTTGAAACCCACCATGGCGTTGGCCGGCGCACCGCGCACCGCCTTTGAAGCCAAAACCGTTGGAGACGCCCTGAAAAGCATGGGTGCTTCTGGCGCTGCCGACTCCAAGGACATCACCATCAAGGCTCCGGACATCGCAGAAAACGGCGCTGTCGTGCCGGTTGAAGTGACCAGCGGCATCGCTGGTACCACCGCAATCGCCATCGTTGCCGAAAAGAATGCGACCCCGCTGGTTGCAGACTTTGACCTGACGAATGGTGCGCAGGGCTTCATTTCCACCCGAATCAAAATGGGCCAAACCTCGCTGATTCGCGCTGTCGTGACAGCCGGCGGCAAAACCTACACTTCCGCCAAGGAAGTCAAGGTCACGATCGGCGGCTGCGGCGGTTAATTCGCCCCTCCCCCGTTTTTGCTCAGCGATTTTTTGAATTGATTCAATTTTAGAAAGGAAAGCCAAATGGCTGAACCGATGCGTATCCGTGCCACGATGGCCGGCGATGTTGCCGATGTCAAAGTGCTGATGAACCACACCATGGAAACCGGCGTGCGTAAAGACGCCAAAACCGGTCAACTGATTCCCGCCCACTACATTACCGACGTGACCGCAAGCATCAACGGAGCCAAGGTTCTGGATGCCGGCATGAGCGGCGGCATTTCCAAGAACCCCTACCTGGGTTTCAAGGTTAAAGGCCCCAAAGCAGGCGACAAGGTTGTCGTTAACTGGGTCGACAACAAGGGCGACAAGAACACCGCCGAAGCTACCATCGGCTAAAGACGGGCAGCAATTGAGCGGGGCTTGAGGCCCCGCTCTCGCTTTTTCATCAGGTTTCTGGAGGACGGCATGAAACAAAAAATCATTACGAAACTGCTGACAGGCATGGCTGGTTTGGGCATTGCTTTGGGTGCCGCAACGGCACACGCAACACCCGAGTCTGACAAGCAGGAACTTATCAAGTACTACACGACAAAATATCCGAATGTGAAGGTAGAGGATTACGTCTACGGCGCGCTGGCATTCGATGCCGACAGCAAGGCGCAGTACGACGCCATCATGGAGTTCCCGCCTTTCGATTCAGAAGTCGAGAAGGGCCGCAAGATGTGGGAAACCCCCTTCAAGAACGGCAAGACCTACGCGAGCTGCCTGCCCAACGGCGGTAAACAGATCGCCGGCAACTACCCCCAGTTCGATGAAGCCTCAGGCAAGGTTGTGACGCTGCATGACGCCATCAACAAATGTCGCACCGCCAACGGCGAAGAAGCCTACAAGGTAAACGACATGAAGACCATGGGCGTGGTTACCGCCTACATGCGCACCTTGTCCGACGGCATGATAGCGAACGTCAAGGTCGAAGGCCCCAAAGCCACGGCCGCGTATGAAGATGGCAAAAAAACCTTCTACAGCCGCAAGGGCCAGCTCAACTTCGCCTGCGCCAGCTGCCACGTTCAGAACGGCGGCAACCGTCTGCGTTCGGAGTTGATCTCCCCCGCAGTTGGCCATACCGTGCACTGGCCAGTGTTCCGTGGCGGCGACAATCTGGTGACGCTGCAGCAGCGCTACCAGGGCTGCTTCACGCAGGTCCGTCAGGTTCCGCCGCCGCAGGGAGGCGATACCATGAACAACCTGGAGTACTTCCATTCTGCGTTGTCCAATGGCCTGCCGATGAAAGCCTCGGTGTTCCGCAAGTAAGCGGCCCCGTTGCATGAAAAAGCCCGGGCAACCGGGCTTTTTCTTTTTATCGATACGCGAATGACCCGGCATACATGAGCCGGAGCTACTATTTACGGGCCATGCGACAGTATCGATAATGCTGGAAACCATTTCATATCGCTCATCCCCGAGGAGAACCCCATGCACATGAATCGCCGTGAGTTTCTGCAATTACTCGCTGTTGCTGCAGCATCCGGTATGGCGTTGGACAGCAAGTCCGCCCTGGCTGGCACTGCACCCGCCAATTTCTATGACGTGCCCCGACACGGCAACGTTTCTTTCCTGCACTTCACCGACTGCCATGCACAATTGCTGCCGGTGTGGTTCCGCGAGCCGAACGTCAACCTGGGCGTCGGTGGCGCCCTCGGCAAGGCCCCCCATCTGGTCGGCCAGCATCTGCTGAAGACGTTTGGCGTCAAGCCGGGCAGTGCAGAAGCCCACGCATTCAGCTACCTCGATTTCACCGAAGCTGCCAAGGTTTACGGCAAGGTCGGCGGCTTCGCCCACCTGAAAACCCTGGTCGACAAGATGCGCGCGCAGCGTCCGGGCGCGTTGCTGCTTGACGGCGGCGACACCTGGCAAGGCTCGGCCACTTCACTGTGGACCAATGCGCAGGACATGGTCGATGCCTGCATCAAGCTCGGCGTTGATGTGATGACCCCGCACTGGGAATCGACTTTCGGCGCCGAACGCGTGGTGGAAATCGTCAACAAGGACTTCAAGAAAGCCAACGTCGATTTCGTCGCGCAGAACATCGTCACCAACGACTTTGGCGACCAGGTGTTCAAGCCCTACACCATGAAGGAAATGAACGGCGTCAAAGTCGCCGTGATCGGCCAGGCTTTCCCCTACACGCCGATTGCCAACCCGCGCCACATGGTGCCGGACTGGAGCTTCGGCATCCGCGACGACGGCATGCAGAAATGGGTCAACGACGCCCGCGCCAAAGGCGCCAAGGTCGTGATCGTGCTGTCGCACAACGGCATGGACGTGGATATCAAAATGGCCAGCCGCGTTACCGGCATTGACGCCATCTTTGGTGGCCACACCCATGACGGCGTGCCGCAGCCGATCCAGGTCAAAAATGCCAAGGGCATCACGCTGGTCACCAACGCGGGCTCCAACGGCAAGTTCCTCGGCGTGATGGACTTCGAGGTCAAGGGCAATCGTGTCGCCAGCTTCAAGTACCGTCTGCTGCCGGTGTTCTCCAACCTGTTGCCCGCCGACCCTGCCATGACCGCGTACATCAACAAGGTTCGCGCGCCATACGAGTCCAAGCTCAGCGAAAAGCTCGCTGTCACCGACGACTTCCTCTATCGCCGCGGCAACTTCAACGGCACCTGGGATCAGCTGCTGGTTGATGCCATGATGGAAGTGAAAGGCGCAGATGCGGCCTTCTCGCCTGGCTTCCGCTGGGGTACCACGCTGCTGCCGGGCGACCCCATCACCATGGAACGCCTGATGGACCAGACAGCGATCACCTATCCGCAGACCACGCTGACCAACATGACGGGCGAAACCATCAAGACCATCCTGGAAGATGTCGGCGATAACCTGTTCAATACCGACCCCTACTTCCAGCAGGGCGGCGACATGGTGCGCGTCGGCGGGATCGAATACACCATCAATCCGAACCAGAAAATCGGCAAGCGCATCACCGACATGCGCATCAAAGGCAAGCCGATCGACGCCCGCAAAACCTACAAGGTCGCTGGCTGGGCGCCGGTGGCTGAAGGCGCAACCGGCGAACCGATCTGGGATGTGGTGGCCAGCTACCTGCGCGACAAGAAAGTGATCAAGGGCCTGAAACTGAATACGCCCAGGATCGTCGGCGTCGGCAAATCCAATCCGGGTATTGCGGATTACGATGGCAGCGTGTCCTGAATCTGATTCGGAACTGAAAAAAGGGGCGTAAGCCCCTTTTTTTACGCCCGCACGATCAACAAGCCTGCATACACCTGATTGTTCAACGCTGAATTGACCCGCCCGATTATTTGGGCCGTACGCGAACCAATGCCTGCAGGAAAGCCTGCTGCAATTCAGGCAAGGTATATGACGCCCGCCCAAACTGATGCTGTTCCAGTTGCGAAACCGCGTCCGCCACATCGCCAGCCAGCGTGGCCAGTTGCACGCGTTGCATCCACTCGCCCAGGCTGGGCGCAGCGGACTGGTCCGTCAGGGAAAACTGCCGGACAGCGTGCGCCAGGGCATCCACCGAGTTCGCCTGACGAATGCGTTGCAAACCCTGTCGGCGGGCGATTCGCCAGCGTATCATCCGGCGCGCCTGCCAGACCAATGCACCCAGCAGCAGTGCGCCGACAATCCCGCCTGCCCCTACACCCCACTGCTTCCAGCGTGGATCGAATACCGTGAGCGGCCGTGCCTTCAATTCAGTGCTTGCCAGTTGGCCCCGCGTGGCGTCATACCACGGCAAACGCACCACGGGCAGCTTCAGCTCGCCTCGCTTGCGCGGCTGAAAGTACAAGGTCACGTCGTAACGCGACAAGGGCGATGCGCTATCGTCCATCGCAACGGCTTCTATCAGGGGCGGGTACAGGCCGAGCGCGGGTGACTCGCGCAGCTGCAATTCAAGCAGGGCTTTCAGGTCTTCCACGCTGTAGCCGCCAGTGACCTGAAAGCGCCAGATCAACGGGCGGTTCAAGGGCCAGCGCAACGGCAGCGACTCAACTCGCACCTCGGGTTCAACCGGCGGCGTGGCGCCAGGCAACCACGCCGGTAGCGCGCGGGCCTGATAACTCACCCCCGGCCCGGGGAAACGCAGCCGCAGACCAAAGCGGTTGGCGTCGATCATGGGAATGCCCAGCGATGCGGAGCCGCTTTGCGTGGCAAGCAGCGACCAGTGAAACTGATGCAGGGTGCACGTCGCCTCGCCGTGTTTGCCCTCGCCCACCGCTTCGCCAAGCACACGCAGCAAACGTCCGGCGGAGGTGGGCAAGACGGGACGCTGCCATTGCAGGCTGCCATCGTCGCAAATTGACAGCGTCAGACGCGTGGGCTGATTCACCAGTGGGGAAACCGGGGCCAGCGACCAGGATGCGGTCACGCGCGAGAGGGTTTCGCTTCCATCCGCCACGTTCAGGGCCCGCACTGCCGTGCGCAATCCGTTCACCTGCAGCGATGGAATGTTCAATACGCCTGCGCCGCGCGGATACAAGGTCAGCACCAGTGTTTCACTGTTCGTGCCCCGGCTCAGGGTGCGTGCGGCCACATCGAAGTGCGATGTGATTGGTGTGATATCGAGTTCATCCAGGCTCAAGCCTTTTGCCTCGAGCGTCAGGCTCACCGGCTCGCCCAGTGTGATGGCGGGCTTATCCAGCCGGGCGGTGAACGAAGCAGCGTGGGCCATGCCATTCGCCAGCACCGCCAGGAACAGCAGTTTGCTCACCATGGCGCGCGCACCGCGCTGTCGTGACGCGCATCCTGCTTCAGCATATTTTTGAGCATGGCATCCGGACGGTCTTCCAGCCGATCCAGCTTTTTCAGGCCCGAAACAGCCAGGCGCGAATCGACCGTGACGGTTTGCCTGGCCCCCATGCCGGTCGGCGCACGCGCACCCGCTGCGGCTTGCGATTGACGGTCAACCTGCACCCCTATCGGATCGGACTGCGTGTCTTCCCTGCGCCAGCCCGGTTCACCGTCGAGCGGGATCTGGCCTTCGGCCAGCATGCCCCGCCGTCCGCGCAGATCGCTTTGCATCGGCGTTGCAGTCGGCTGACGGCGCAAACGCTGCCTGGCCCAGCCCAGATTGGTACGCGCTTTTGCCTCAGTGGGCCGCAGCAGCAACACCGCTTCGTAGGCTTCGACTGCAATCGCGTATTGCCCTCGTCCGTAATGCGCGTTGCCCAGGTTGTAGAGCGCGTCGATTCGTTGCTTGTCGTTGGCCGCCAACAACAGGGCGGCGCCAAAATGACGGGCCGCAATGGCATAGTCCGCCAGCCGCCAAGCCGACGCGCCTGCGCCCATCTGGCCGGAGTAACCGCCAACTTGCGTATAAAGCGTTTGCGCGCTGCCATACTGTTTTTGTTGCCACGCTTGCCAGGCAGCAGCCTCATCGGCCCATGCCGGAGCAGGCGAGATTGCGCCGCCCACCACTACCAGCGCCACCCCAGCCAGGATCCGGCGGGGCAGGCTCACCGCCATGAACAGCCCCAACGCAGGGGCCAGGAACCAGGCGAACAGCTCGTTCCAGGCAGCCGACGCGCCCGCCGCAAGCGGGTCGCCCGGCAGGGACGCGATGCCCCGATCATGCAATGCCGTCCAGTCCGCATCGCCGTCGCTCACCTCGGCAAAGCGTCCCCCCGATGTTTGCGCCCACTGACGATACGGCGCAGCAGCCATGCGGCTTTGCACCTGCACGCCATCCTGTTCGGCCAGGCCGCCTTCCGGCAGCGGCACCGGTGCGCCCGCTTCGCTGCCCACACCCAGAACAAACAACGACAAGCCAGCTTTGCGCAGTGCCTGCATCGCGTGCTCTGCCGCCGCATCCGCGCTGCCGGATTCGGCATCGGTCACCAGCAACACGGCCTTGGCCGTGCCCGGCGCGGATTCCAGTTGCACGCGTGCCAGATCAAGTGCGGCGGCCAGATTGCTGCCCCGCGCTTCGATCAGGCGCGGGTCGGCTTGATCGATTGCGCGTTGCAGCAGCGCCGGATCGTCGGTCGGCGGCAACAGCACTCCGGCTTCACCGGCATAGACAATCAGCCCCACGCGCTCGCCTTGCAGGCGGGGCAACCAGTCCTGCAGTTCGAGCCGGGCGCGGGTGAGTCGATCCGGTGCAATATCAGAGGCGCGCATCGAAGCGGACACATCCAGCACCACCATCACGGTCAGCAGGTGGCGCGGCGTGGCCTGGCCATCGCGCAACTCCAGCGGCGTACGCGGGCCGGCCGCCGCCAGCGCGAGCAGCAGCCAGGCCAGGCCATGTGCCCACCCGCGCAGGTTCGACGATGACCCTGCGCCGGGGAGACTCGCCGCCCAGGGCAGCAACGCGGCGTCGGCGTAGCGCAACAAACGGGCGCGCCGCCGTTGTTGCCACCAGACAAACACCAGCGGCACCGCCGCCAGCCCCAGCCACAGCGGTTCGCGCCAATGCAGATTCAGCAGCATGTCGATCATGCCGTGTGCCTCAAGCTGAGCCAGCGCGCGCCGGCCAGTGCAGCGGCGGCCAGCGCGAGTAATACCCAGTACCATTCACGCACCTGCCGGTGCTGCGCGGGCTTCGAGAGTGTCGGTTCGAGCTGGTCGATGGCACGGA
Source organism: Thiobacillus sp. (assembly GCA_018780025.1). Taxonomy (GTDB): domain Bacteria; phylum Pseudomonadota; class Gammaproteobacteria; order Burkholderiales; family Thiobacillaceae; genus Thiobacillus. The sequence goes on along the minus strand of JADMKH010000067.1, from coordinate 3,338 downwards.
TCACGCGCGTGGCATCGTCCGCACTGCCAATGGCGAAATGCTGCCCCTGCGTGAGGCGCGACAAGTCGGCCAGATCCGGTTGCGGTTCGGGGTCGTCCGGCTTGAATCCCAGGCTTGCGGCCCGCCCCGCTGCAAACGGATCGCCGCCAAACTGCAGGGTATGAATGGCCACGCCGGCCTGGCGCGCCACCGCCAGCGATTCGGCGGGCGTGAGCGCGCCTGCATTGTTATCCGCGCCATCGCTCACCAGAATGATGGCGGGGCGCAGGCGGCGCGTTTGCACCTGCTTCAACGCCATGCCCAGCGCGTCGCCCAGCGCCGTATCTGGCCCGGCCATGCCGACCTGCAGGCGCTGGATCTGGGCAATGGCGTGCGTGCGGTCAAACGTCGGCGGCGTCAGCGTCGCCACTTCGCTGCCGAACACGATGACGCCAAAGCGATCACCGGGCCGGCCCTGGATGAATTGCGACAAGGTGTCCTTCAGCACGGTCATGCGTTCGACTTCGCGCCCGGCCTGAGCAAAATCGCGGATGCTCATGGTGAGCGAGGTGTCGATCAGCAACACCATGTCGCGCCCTTCCGGCGGAGGCGTGATCCAGTCGCCCATTTCGCGCGGTTGCGCCAGCGCCAGCACCAGCAGGCCCATCGCCACCCCGCGCAGCATGACCGGCACGCGCAGGCTGGGCGCGGGCAATCGGCCCACCTCGGACAAGGGCAAGGCCGGGTGATTGAGGATGACGGCAGGTGCCTCGCCTTGCGTACGCCGCCAGGCCAGCCAGACCCAGCCGGCCACGGGCAGCAGCAACATCAACCAAAGGGGTTGCGCCAGTTCAAGCATCGCGTTTCCAGTTACGCGCCGTCGCACACAAGGCTGCCAGATCGGCCATGCCGCTGGGCGGTAGCGGCGCAAATCGGAGTTGCGTGAGCGCATTCACCCAACCCGCCCAGACGTCCGCATCGAGGCCTTGCGGGCACTGCGCCGCGTCCAGCCGGGTCAACTTGAACCGGGCTCGCGCCCAGGTGTCGAGCAGATGAGAAAGCTCAGCCGGCGTGCCCTGCTGCCGGGCGACCGCGACAGCGATTGCCCGCAGGCTGCGCACAAAACGACGCCGACGCCATTGCCACATCATCAGCACCACACCGGCCACAGCCAACAATCCAGCGGCCCACACCCACAACGGCACTCCGCCCGGTTGCGCCGCCATCGCCGGCGCAACCGGCACGATGATGTCCGCCAGTTCGCTGCGCGGATCAGCCATGCGCCAACAGCGCGACCAGATCATCGGCCTCGCTTGCGATGCGTTGATGATGGATGCCGGCACGCGCCAGGCTGGCCGCCTGCGCGTCGAACCGGCGGGCAAACGCCGCCTGGCAGGCATTGCGCACGCTGCTCTGCGCGGTATCCAGCCCCACGTTCTGGTGGTGGGCCATGTCGTGAAAACGCACCAGGCCCATCGCCGGTAACGCGCGTTCTGCCGCATCGACGATCTGAATCGCCCAGACATCGAAACGCGCCGCCAGCCGCGCCAGCGCCGGTTCGTGTTCGGCGCCGAGCCAGGCGAAATCGCTGATCAGCACCAGCCGTGCGCCGCGCGGCAGGCTTGCTTCCAGCAGGGCGAGGCGATCGGCCTGACGCAACGCGTCGGTGGGCGCAGGGTCGGTAAGCGGCGGACACGGCGCCCCCGCCAGTTCGATCAACGCAAGCGCCGCCAGCCGGCCATGGCGCGCCGGCAGCGTGTCGTCCTCACGCCCCCACAGCGTGGCACCGACCACGCCGTTTTGCCCGGTGGCGGCAAAGGTCAGGATCGCCGCCACCCGCGCCGCCTGCGTGACCTTGAGCCGGCGGCGCGTGCCGAAACGCATCGTCGCGCCGCGATCCACCACCAGATGCACCGCCGGCTGGCGCTCTTCGCGATAAATTTTGAGATGCGGGCGCCCGGTTCGCGCGGTGGTGCGCCAATCCATGTCGCGGATATCGTCGCCCGGGCTATACAGGCGCGACTCTTCGTAATCCAGCCCGCGCCCGAGCCAGCGCGACGCCCAGTCGCCGGCATGGTGATCGTGCACCTCGCGCACCGGCAACCGCGCCAGCAGACTGGCCTGCGCAGCCAGCGCGGCGATGTCGGTCGCCGAAATCAGCGGCGCGTGGATCGACCCATCGGGCGTATCCGGCTGCGCGCCTGCACGTACCAGCTGTTTGATTCGCGCCAGGATCACGGCGCCGGCACCGCCTCGATCAATCCGGCGATAAAGGCATCGCGGCTGAGCTTTTGCAGGCGCGCGTCGAGACTCAGAGTGATGCGATGGCGCAGGCAATCGGAGGCCAGCTCGCGCACATCGTCCGGCGTCACGTAATTGCGCCCGTGCAGATAGGCCGCGGCGGATGACGCGTGCAGCAGCGCAAGCGAGGCGCGCGGGCTGGCGCCCACTTCCACCGCCTGCGCCCAATCGGCGCGCCACTCGCCGGGCGCGCGGGTGGCGCGCACCAGTGCCACGATATAGGCTTCCACCGCGTCGGCCACATGCACCTGCCGCACCTCCTCGCGCGCTGCCAGCACCGTCGCGGCATCGATCACCGCCGCCAGCGGCATGCGTCCGGCCACCGCCGGCTGCGCGCGATCGCGCCGCAAAATGTCCAACTCTTCCGCGTTGTTCGGGTAATCCAGCGCCACATGCAACAAAAAGCGATCCAGCTGCGCTTCCGGCAGCGGATAGGTGCCCGCCTGCTCCAGCGGATTCTGCGTCGCCATCACCATGAACAGCGGCGGCAGCGGACGCGTCACCCCGCCCACCGTAATCTGATGCTCCTGCATCGCTTCCAGCAGCGCGGCCTGAACCTTGGCCGGCGCGCGGTTGATCTCGTCGGCCAGGATGATTTCGTGAAACAGCGGCCCCTCGATGAATTCGAACTGCCCCTCGTGATACACATCGGTGCCGGTCAGATCGCCCGGCAACAAATCCGGCGTGAACTGGATGCGCCGGAAACTGCCGTGGATGGCCGCGGCCAGGGTTTTCACCGCCGTCGTCTTGGCCAGCCCCGGCAGCCCCTCCACCAGCACATGGCCATTGGCCAGCAAGCCAATCACCAGCCGGTCGAGCAGGCCAGCCTGACCGACAATGACGCGCGACAATGCCTGGCGCAGTTCAAGGATGCGGGATTGATTCGACATGGGAATTCTAGCCGTGGAAAGGATCTCACCTTAGCCGGCCGACCCGGCTACGGCAATGGGTGCTAAGGCCTAATGGGTGGAAATTCGGATTCGGGCTGGCTAATAATGGCTATTATTGATCCGGCACGCATTAAACAGGATTGCATGTGTAGGTCGGCAATACTTTGC